>CAMCUJ010000255.1 GCA_945878965.1 uncultured Clostridia bacterium | reverse complement strand
TGCCGTTTTAACTCCTCTTGATACCAACTCCGTATTCCATATCATTCCGTTTAAAATACTTTTTGCAAGAGCTTCAGCCTGTGTGCCTGTTTTATAGCAATAAACCTCACAGCCTGTTCCGCCTCCGGCATTGCAATGAATTGATACGAAAATATCCGCACTCCATTCGTTTGCCGCTGTGTACCTTGCACGCAGGCTGTCGCTTACGCTTCCGCCTGAAATCACATTATCAGTTAAACTGTTTCTTGACATTTTAACCGTAATTCCCTTATTCGTCAGCCTTTTTTGAACCTTATCCGCAATTTTATATGTAATATCCTGTTCACGGATTCCAAAGCCTTGCGCCCCCGTATCAACTCCGCTGTAATTATGACCTGCATCAATATAAACCTTCATTAACTGTTTTTCCTCCTTAAAATATTTAAAATTTAGTTATTACTCTTTAGTTATACAACATTTTTCTGTTCCATTTTGCTTCATATTTCAAATTATTTCTGTTACATTTATATTAATTTTTTATTAATTATGTTGAAAATAATTTTTATATGTGTTATTATATAATATGTATATACTCATAGGTGTATATTATTATTGCTGCAAAAAAATAATAAAAATATAATTAAATTTGAGGAGAAATTTCTAAGCCTTAAAATTTTCTTAAAAGAGAGGGTAACGAAATTATGATTAATAAAAAATTTATTTGCGGAGTTATGAGTACAGTTCTTTTAGCATCAAGCTCAAGTGCGTGGGCACTTACATTTAATGATGTTGAAAACGATCCTACAGTTGCATGGGCAAAGCCTTATATAAACAAAATGACAGATGCCGGATATATAAAAGGCTATGAGGATTCCACCTTCAGACCTACGAAAAATATATCAAAGGCAGAGTCCTTGATTTTGCTTTCAAGAATGATAGGTGTTGACGAGGCAGCATATAAAACTACTGCTGCAAATGCTCTTAAAAAATACCAGACAACTCTCAGCGAGTATTCAACACCATATAAAAACGAGGTTGCATTCCTTCTTTATAACGGAGTACTTAAACCATCAGAGCTTTCCGACTATATAGGAAACAGTGTTGCAAATACAGGTCTTAAGCGTTATGAAGCGGCAATTCTTATAACAAAGCTTCTCGGTGCTGAAGAAGATGTTCTTAATAATTCATTTATAAGCTCGGTGTATGCAGATACTGTTGAAATACCGGCTGTCGCAAGACCTTATGTTGAGTACGTAAAAACAACAGGTATTATGGAGGGTATGGGAAATAACGAAAACGGTCAGCCTGTATTCTCGCCAAACACTACCGTTACAAGAGCGCAGATGGCAAAAATGCTTGCCTGCATAATCGAACAGCTTGGAAAAACAACTACAAACGGTACAGTTACAAAGGTTGACGACTTTAACGACTCCTTTACCGCAAATGTTGACGGACTTGATATACAGTACACAATTTCAGATTCTACAATGATAATGAAGAACAACAGTGATGTAGGATTAAGCTCGGTTAAAACAGGCGATTATGTACGCATAACTCATCTTAACGGCAAAATAAGCTTGGTTGAGGTTTTAGATGAGCCTGCTTCAACCGTTAAATACGGAATTATTTCTAAGCTTGTTGACCAAGGCAATATACAGCAGCTTATAGTTTCGGATGTTGATGATACAGAAGCTCTTACTACCTACACAGTAAATTCAGACTGCAAAATCATAATTAAATCCGCAACTTCAATGTTCAGCAATCTTACAAAAGACTCATATGTTAAGCTTTCAATAGATAACGGAGTCCTTACAAGGGTTGAAGTTCTTGAAAAAACAGGCGAAGTACGAGGAACGGTTGTAAACACTTCATTAGACGGAGAAAACGTAGTCATTGAGATTAAAAATTCAAAGGATGTAATTGAAAAATATCTGCTAAAGAGCGGTGTTTCAATCACAAGAAACGGACTTGACTCAACTGTACGAGAGCTTGCGGCAGGCGATAAAATCGTTGCAAAGACAACCTACGGAAAAATCTCAAAGCTTACAGCCGAAAGCAGTTCAAAGAAGATAAGCGGAATTTTGGAGTCTGTAACACTATCTCAGACTCAGCCTAAAATTACGGTAATTGTAGACAATAAGTCTATGACTTACAACATATATGCAAAGGCAGAGGTTCTTATTGACGATGAAAAAGCAACACTTACCGATTTACATCTTGGAAGTGCGGTTGAACTTACATTTGAAAGTGATGAGGTAAAAAAGATTTCCTCAACCTCACAGACAGCGAAAACTCAGGTTAGCGGAACTGTAAAAATAGTAAACCGTGACTATGGTCTGATTATAGTTGAAACCACTGACGGAACTGAGGAACAGGTATTTATAAACACAAAAACGAAGTTTATTGATACAACTGCCGCAGAAACTGCGGAAATCAGCATTAAATCAGTTAAAAAGGGTCAGTCTGTGCTTGTTACGGGTACAAACTCAGGCGGAGTATTTGAAGCCGGCGTTGTAATAATTCAGTAATGACCT
>CAMCUJ010000254.1 GCA_945878965.1 uncultured Clostridia bacterium | reverse complement strand
AGTAACCTCACCCATAGATATAATACGCTCCACACGTACATTTTCGCTTAGCTTTACAATCTCCTCCGTAAGCTCCTCGCCGTTTTTATTCCTTGAATTATCATAAATATTAAACATATACCGCTCCATATAATTTTTATTTCCTAATTAACTAAACAATCCAGCCGCCGCTTGCCGAGATAATCTGTCCGGTTATAAATTCAGCCTTATCACCTGCCAAAAAGCATACAATTCCGGCAATATCCTCTGCTTTTCCGAGCCTTAAAAGCGGAGTTTCCTCTCTTATACTTTCCATATCAGCCTCTGAAAGATGCGAATTCATATCCGTATCAATAAATCCCGGAGCCACGCAGTTAACTGTAATTCCAGACGGAGCGACTTCTTGAGAAAGTGCCTTGGTAAGTCCTATAAGTGCAGATTTCGTCATTGAATATACAACCTCGCACGAACCGCCCGCAATTCCAAATACCGACGAAATGTTTATTATTCTGCCCCATTTATTATGCACCATATCGGGAAGAACGGCCCTTGTACAGTTAAGCGTGCCGAGAATATTCACATCAACGCATCTTCGTATTTCCTCATCGGATATATCGGTAATAAGCATCTGCTTCGGTGCAATTCCGGCATTATTAACCAAAATATCTATATATCCAAGCTTATTATGAACCGTATCAATCATTTCACCGACCCCGACCGAATCTGAAATATCACACTTGACAAAGCATATTCCCGAGCCATACTCCAAAAGCTCCGCCTTTAATTTTTCAGCTGCCTCATCATTACTTGAATAATTAATTGCTACATTATAGTTATTTTTAAGGAATTCCGAAACTATTCCCTTTCCAATTCCCCGTGTTCCGCCCGTTACAAGCACAGTTTTATTCATTTAAAATATACCTCCGTCAATCAATTTTCTTTTTCTGAAAATTATAAACTATTCTAAGACACAATTTAAGAGGTGCAATTTTGCTCATAAATGTTGAAAGCTTCATATAAAATCCGGGAACTATTGTAAGAGCACCCTTAAACATTTTTTTCAAAGCATACTTTGCAACGGTATCCGCCTCCATTGCTTGTATATCAAACTTAACTCCTGCACGAGCATTAAAGCCTGTTCTTACAGGACCCGGACACAATGCGCAGACCTTAACCTTGCTTTTATCACGTCGTAATTCCTCATAAATTGCACAAGTAAGCCTTAAAACATAAGCCTTTGTCGCATAGTAGTTAGCAAGCATAGGACCCGGTGCGAATGCCGCAGCAGACGCAACATTCATTATATAACCGCTGTCCTTTTCCTTAAAGTACTTAAGAAACAGCTTAGTAAGTATACATATGGATTTCACATTTAGGTCTATCATATTGATATCAGTCTTAATATCCGTTTTGTCAAATGCTCCGAATGCTCCAAAGCCTGCGTTATTAATAAGTATTTCAATATTTTTATCTTTAACCGCTTCAAAAAGCTTAAAGCAGCTTTCCTCATCCGATAAATCCAAAGCTAATATATCAATGTTAATTTTATTGTTCACAGCCTTTAATATTTCGTTTTTTGCCGTATTTAATTTTTCTTTATTCCTTGACACAAGAATTAAATCATATCCAAAATTCGCAAGCTGTTTTGCAATCTCAAAACCTATTCCACCGCTGCCACCGCTTATAAGTGCTGTCATTAAATTCACATCCCGAAAATTTATTTTTAATCAATAAATTTATTTTATCACAGCGTAAATACCTTGTCAATTTAATATCACCTGTTTAATTTTCAAAGAATAAATTTCCAAAATTAAAATGTATAAATGCTCCATACAGAGCAGATAATATTTTTGAAAACAGAAATTTAATTAAGGAGAAAATATATATGAAGGCGACAGGAATAGTCAGAAGAATAGACGATTTGGGAAGAGTGGTAATCCCAAAGGAAATCAGAAGAACACTAAGAATAAGAGAGGGTGACCCTCTTGAAATTTTTACAGAGAATGACGGAAGCGTAATATTCAAAAAGTACTCACCGATAGGCGAGCTTGGCGAATTTGCGGCATGGTATGCCGAGTCAATGTCAAAAACTCTCGGAATGCCGGCTTGTATAACCGATAAGGACACTGTAATTGCAGTTTCGGGAATATCCAAAAAGGATGTAGGCGATAAGAGAATATCAAGCCGCATTGAAGATATAATGGAGGGTAAGAGTATCTATATTGCATCGGATTCCGACTCTAAGGTACCTATCATTGACGCAGATACAAGCTACAAGGCTGGAATAATCGCACCTATAATATTTGACGGCGACAGCATAGGAACGGTTGCACTTCTTCCTGATGATAAACAGAAAATAAGCGAGGTTGAAACAAAGCTTGCAGAGAATGCGGCTATGTTTTTAGGCAAAACAATGGAATAGGTACCGTTTAATCTAAAACTTAAACGTAATTTTAAAAATGCTGATATTAAAGAAGAATGCTCATTGCTGAAAATTGAATATAACTCCATACTAATATTTAATTTTAATTTGCCCGGCT
>CAMCUJ010000253.1 GCA_945878965.1 uncultured Clostridia bacterium | reverse complement strand
CAAAATCAATTTATGCTGTGCCTGTGACAATCTGCCCGCGCCGTGCCGGTTTATATTTCGATGATTGCTTTTTCCTTTGAGTTTGTCCACCAATGCGTATATCTGGTTATCTTTCAACTCGCTTATACTCTTTCGGTGAAACTCATTTTCAATTCGTTCATGAAGCAGTTCACTGTCAATCCCGTATTCACGCGCCACACCAAACAATAATCTTCTAGCCTTGTCAGACGGCATTATCCTCACCAAGCTTTCTTACATCAATATTCACAATATAATTTTCATTGCTGTTTAGAATACTATCAGCCAGCTTAATAATATCTCTGAATTTTCCTTTTGTAGCTTTAATATCGTGAATTGATATAACCGCTTCTCCCTCATCAGCCATATTCATTGTAACAGGGATACTCTTTCTTACCCGTTCACCGCTGTTGCGTTTTAATGTCGTAGGTGTCATTTTATCCATTTATCAGCCCTCCAATTTTTCTTCCGGTACTTCATAAAAATACTTTTCACTTTCTTTTCGCTTTGCACCTACTTTTAAAAGTGCAGCATCATCATATTCCGCCAGTTTTGTTTTGTTTATGCTTTCCGTAATTTTCGTAGTAATACAGTCCATCATTTTATGTTGTTTCAATGCCTCCAATATCGCTTTTACATTACGGGTAATAATATCAGTCTTTTTTCTGAACCCTACACTACCGTATGTAAATTTCTTGGTTTTAAGCTCGGTAAACTCGTCCATATGTTCTTCCGTATAAAGACGCATATCCTTCTCAAGCTGTGCTTTATGTGCCAAATCATCACGGACTTTTTGCTCATACGCATTCATGATAACTAATTTATCCTGCTCCATCTGCACCTCTGCCGCTTTTACGCGGTTATTTATTTGTGTAATTTCTAAAAGCGCGTTACCAACTTGCTCCCATGAGTTAAAATTAGACTTTTCTTTCTTCTTTGCCATTTTTATTCCACCTTTCGTTGTAAAATCCGATAAGCTCATCGGGTTTTATAATTTTAATTTTGTTTTCACATTCAAAAATATAATCACCATAGTTTGCTCTTAAAATCCGGCTATTACTTTTATCTCTGATTCCGCAGCAAACTGTGTTATAACGTATAGAATACGGATACTTCTCATAATACTCATCATAATATTTTTTGTCTATGTAAAATTCACCGTAAGGCTCATGTGTATTTACAAGAAAATATCCGTCCTCCATGCCCTTGTTAAATTGTTTCAGCTCAATTTTATATCACCCCCATACCCATTGCGCGAGCCATGCCTTTCAATCCGTCAGCCGATATATCATCATTCATAACCGCATTTGAATATACATTCACTGCGCCGCGCAAACACCAGCGTGAACGGGCAATAGCATATAATATATCAATTTCCTTTTCGCCCAGTTCTGAAAATATCAGCTTAACGTCTTCTCTCTGAATTTCAGAATTAACAAGCAGTTTCGGCAAACCTACTCGGCTTGATAGCTGGTCATAACCTTGTTTGGTCAGCTTGTCGTTAATTTCATAATTACCTACAAGCACTATTCCGATACCGCCGTCATCATTCAGTGCACGCACATCTTCAATAGTCGAATACGGCAAATGCTGTGCCTCATCAATAATCAAAACCTTTTCGGATTGGTCAAGCTTTGCCTTGCAGGCTTTGTGCATCCTGTCAATTCGTCCTATCGGAATGTGCAGTTCCTCACACAATGTTTCCAAGAAACTTCGCTCTCTGCTTGTCGCTTTTGTAACAGTAATTACAATACATTCACTGTTCATTCTCGCATATTCTTTTATTGCCATGGTTTTGCCGATACCTGCGTCACCGTATATGCACCCCATTTTACGCTGTATCTGACAAATTGCTATTGTATTCAATACCTCGTTTGCAATACTTGTTTTCGCAAATGAAACGCTGCCAATGTTTGCCGACGGCATTTGACTGCTTTGTTCCTGTCTTGCAAAAAATTCAGCAATTTTAATATCCGTTGTCTGCGGTGCTTTGTATGTACCGCTCATATATTGGCTCAATATGCTCTTGCTTATTCCTATACGATGTGCTAAATCGGTATATGTAATCTTATTATTTTCAAGATATTCCTTTAATTTTTCTATATATTTGTACTCCATAGCAATCAACCTTTCTTATTCTTCCGCGCGTTTTCAAGCATTTTTGCGGTATCTATAACAAAATCATTGCCGCCGACCGCCTTCGGAGCTGTAATCGTACCGCTTTCATTTGCTCTTACAAGCTCCAAAACCTTAGGATTTGCTTTAAAATCATTATCGGTAATATTATTTTTAGCCTTATACATCATTAAATCAATAGCATTTGTATCGGGCAGGTCGTCAAGACCTCGGTTTTCACGATACGACTTCATTTCACGCTTAACCGCATGAACTGTTTGTATTGCTGACTTCACATCGTCAACATTAGCACCGTATTCCAAAATCGTTGACATCTCACTCTTAACGCTCACCAAATATTTATCATTTTCATCATAAACGCGAACCTCC
>CAMCUJ010000252.1 GCA_945878965.1 uncultured Clostridia bacterium | reverse complement strand
AGTACCTTTTTCCCACCGAAAACGGTGAATAACGGCGCTCTGCGCCTTATTGAAACGAAAGAGGGAAAGCCACAAACATATGCCTTAAGGAGCGTTCGATGAAACGATACGTTCTACAACGTCAAACTCACGCTTGACGTGCGAATAAAATCCGAATAGGATAAAGAAAATCTTTGAGGAACGCTAAGGGGGTCTCGGGGGAAAGCCGAGCGTCGTTTTTGGTTCTTTTTGGACGATCAAAAAGAACAAATCACTCCTTGGCAAAGGAAATTAAAATTAATTAGTAATTAATATACTATTGCGATGTATAAGCAAGCTATGTAAATATTTAAAATTTGCAGAGCTTTGTCGGTTTAAATTCGGGTGAGAAAATATGTATGAAATAAAGCATGAAATTAAAAAATTTATAACGAGTCTGCTCACACGGAACAGATTGAAATTTATATTGTTAGGCTATGCACTTATCATAGTAGTAGGCGGATTTATTTTAAGTCTTCCTATTTCATCTGCACAAGGCACACCAACGAATTTCCTAAATTCGTTGTTTACGGCGACCAGTGCAACTTGTGTTACAGGTCTTGTTGTTTATGATACTGCAACACATTGGTCAGCATTTGGACAAGCTGTAATTCTTGTTCTGATTCAGATAGGTGGACTTAGCTTTATGACTATGGCTACTATGTTTTCCTTACTTGTCGGAAGGACTATTTCGCTTAAAGAGAGAATGCTTATGGTTGAATCTTTAAATCAAGAAAGCATACAGGGAATAGTAAAGCTTACAAAGCATGTGATACTTGGTACAATTATTATTGAACTTATAGGTGCGGTTTTGCTTTCTATAAGGTTTATAGGTGATTTTGGATTTTGGAACGGTATATATAAGGGAGTGTTTCATTCAATTTCAGCCTTTTGTAATGCAGGATTTGATGTTTTAGGTGATGTAGAGCAGTTTTCAAGTCTTACATCTTATAAGACTGACATACTTGTAAATTTGGTTATAATGGTACTTATAATAAGCGGAGGTCTTGGATTTTCGGTTATAAAGAATATACTTATTAATAAGCATCATTTTAAGAAATATACTCTTCATTCTAAGATAGTGGTTGTGAGTACAACAATTCTGCTTTTAGTTGGTGCTGTGTTATATTTTCTTCTTGAATATAAAAATAAAGCTACAATCGGAGATATGAATACATTTGATAAGATACTTGCATCAATGTTTATGTCAACGACTACGAGAACTGCAGGATATAATACAATTTCGCTTAGCGAGATGACAACTGCGTCAAAGTTTCTTACGCTTATACTTATGTTTATAGGCGGTTCACCGGGTTCAACTGCCGGAGGTATAAAGACAACTACAATGGCGGTTCTTATTATAACGGTTTTTTCGGTTATCCGAGGAAACAGGGATATAGGTGCATTTAAGAGAAGTGTAAATATTTCTATTGTAATGAGAGCGGTTACAACGCTTTTTATAGGAATAGTAGTTTGTGTTATTGGAATTATGGTTGTATCTATAGTAGACCCTCATATAAGCTTTATAGGGGTTTGCTTTGAGGTTATTTCTGCATTCGGAACGGTAGGACTCAGTCTTTCGGTAACTCCGACTTTAACTACTGTAAGCAAGCTTGTGATTATATTCCTGATGTTTTTTGGAAGAGTGGGTATTCTTACAGTGTCGCTTGCATTCCTTGCACGTATGAACAAGGAAGGTCATAATTTCAAGTATCCTGAGGAAAAGGTTATGCTGTAACTGTTTTGGCATTTGCTTTGTGAAGAATGAATGTTTTGTATTTGTTTTTGTAAATTTTACAGCGGAATATATTACCGTTTAATTTATAGATATATGGATTTTAAAAGTTGAAATTAACATAGAGGTGTTATTGTTATGAAATCATTTATAATAATAGGAGCAGGCAGTTTTGGAGGAAGTATAGCCCGTGAGCTTTCGGAGCAGGGTTATGACGCTATGGTTGTTGATAAGGATGAGGAAAAAGTAAATGTAATGTCACAGTATGTAACTCATGCCGTGATAGCGGATGGAACAGATGAAACAGGTCTTAAAAATCTTGGAGTTCGTAACTTTGATGTAGGTGTTGTATCTATCGGAGGAGATTTCGGAAACTCTGTTCTTGTAACTATGGCACTGAAAAATTTAGGAGTTAAGTATGTTGTTGCAAAGGCAACAAGCAGGACTCATGCAAAGGTACTTGAAAAGGTTGGTGCAGACAGAATAGTATTTCCGGAAAAGGATATGGGAATAAGAGTTGCAAACAGTCTTATGAATTCAAGTCTTCTTGAATATATTGAGCTTTCGCCAAAGTACAGCATTATGGAAATAGCAGTTCCTAAGGCTTGGATCGGAAAGTCAATTTCAAAGCTTAATGTACGTGCAAAGTATGGTTTAAACATAGTTGCGATTAAGACGGGAGATAAAATAAATGTAACTCCGGATCCCGAATATATTTTTACAGAGGAAGATATACCGATAGTTATAGGTATGAATGAGGACATAAAAAAGTTTTAA
>CAMCUJ010000251.1 GCA_945878965.1 uncultured Clostridia bacterium | reverse complement strand
TACCTTTTTCCCACCGAAAACGTTGAATAACGGCGCTCTGCGCCTTATTGAATTAAAAATAAGATGTTCTTGCCTCAATTACAAGGTAAATACCTTTTTCTTCGGTTTGAGTATAAGCTTCTGCCGGAATGCTAATGCGGGGCAAACCCCTTATTAAAAATATATTACGGAATAGAGGAGAATTCTAATGGCACTTCATGTTTTAGACGAGGCTAATCGCTGTTTGCAATGTAAAAATCCCCAATGTCAGAAAGGTTGTCCTATTAACACACCAATCCCTACGGTTATTCGACTTTTAAAGGATAACAAGCTTGATGAAGCGGGAAAACTTTTGTTTGAAAACAATCCACTTACTACGATTTGCAGCTTGATATGCAATCATGAAAAGCAGTGTGAAGGACATTGTGTTCTGGGCAGAAAAAGTTCGCCTGTTCATTTTTCGGGCATTGAAAACTATATTTCAGAAACCTATGCCACTAAGATGGTTAAGGGTCCTGCGGCTTCAAACGGCAAAAAAGTGGCTATTATCGGATCAGGTCCTGCCGGTATTACCATTGCCATAATTTTGGCTCGTTACGGTTATCAGGTTACAATTTTTGAGAGCAAGGATAAAATCGGCGGCATTCTGCGTTACGGTATTCCCGAATTTCGTCTGCCAAAGAGTGTGCTTGATGATCTCCAATACCGTCATATAGAACTAAAAGGCATAAAAATCCGTCCGAACACTCGTATCGGTGACGCTATAGGTATAGATGACTTGTTCCGTGACGGTTATAAAGCGATTTTTATCGGTACCGGAGTATGGAGACCAAATACTCTTCATGTCAAAGGCGAAACCTTGGGCAACGTTCACTTTGCCATAAATTATCTTAATAATCCGAGCGTTTATAAGCTTGGTGAAAGAGTAACCATTATCGGTGCCGGAAATGCCGCTATGGACGTTGCAAGAACCGCTATCCGTAACGGCAGCCGCAAGGTAACCTGTTTTTCTGTCAATAAAAAGGTTGCTGCCAGCGACTATGAATTCAGCTATGCTCAGCTTGAGGGTGTAAATTTTGAATATAACCGCAAGCCCGTAGAGATTTTGGATGATGGCGTAATTTTCAGAGATGTAATTGAGCATGATGACGGAACCTTTGAAGAAGTAGACGGCAGTGATAAATTTTTCGCTTCCGATTCCGTAATAATTGCTATAAGTCAAGGTCCACGCAACGTTATTGTTTCAACTACAACCGGCTTAAATGCCGATAAACGAGGCCTTTTAGTGGCTGATGAATTCGGTAACACCAGCCGTCAGGGTATATTCGCTTCCGGTGATGTGGTAAACGGTGCAAGAACGGTAGTAGAAGCGGTAGCTCACAGTAAAATTGTGGCTGAAACTATGCATAAATATATCCAAGGACTTTCTGATGCCGATTAAATATCATTGTCCAAATCACTTGGATACAATAAGAAATTGTGTATAATTATATACGGAGGAAAAAATGCAGAATAAACTATCTAAGATACTTAAAAGGGTTCAAAAGCCCGGACGCTATATAGGAAATGAATTCAACAGTATTCATAAAGAAAAGACGGATGATATGATGTCATTTGCGTTTTGTTTTCCCGATGTATACGAGGTGGGAATGTCGCATCTTGGAATGAAAATTCTTTATGGTATGCTTAACGAACGTGATGATACGGTTTGCGAGCGTGTGTTTGCTCCGTGGGTTGATATGGAGGAGGAAATGCGAAAGAATGATATTCCGCTTTTTTCGCTTGAAAGCCAGACTCCTTTATCGGAATTTGATATGGTAGGTTTTACGCTTCAGTATGAAATGAGCTACAGCAATATATTAAATATGCTTGACCTTGCAAATATACCTTTTAAAACTAAGGACAGAACAATTAATGACCCGTTTGTATGTGCCGGAGGTCCTTGTGCCTATAACGGTGAACCTCTTGCCGATATAATAGACTTCTTTATATTGGGTGAGGGCGAAGAAGTAAACGGAGAGATTATGGACGCATATAAGGAATGGAAATCCGCCGATAATACCGACAGAACAGAGTTTTTAGAGAAAATAGCAGAAATTGAGGGAGTATATGTTCCGTCATTTTATGATGTGAGTTATAATGAGGACGGTACAATTGCAGAAATTAAGCCTAACAGAAAATGTGCAAAGCCTAAAATTAAAAAGAGAATAATTAAGGATTTGGATAAGTGCTTTGTTCCTCAGAATCTCGTAGTTCCTTTTATGGATATTGTTCACGACAGAATAATGCTTGAAGTATTCAGAGGCTGTATACGTGGATGTAGATTTTGTCAGGCAGGCTACATTTACAGACCTGTTCGGGAAAGAACTGTAGACGAGCTTGTAAAAACAGCGGAAAACTGCATAAAAACCACAGGCTATGAAGAAATGTCGCTATCTTCTCTCAGTACAAGTGATTACACACATCTTCACGAGCTTATCGACAAGCTGCTTGAAATAACGGTAGATAAAAAAATCAATCTTTCGCTTCCGTCGCTTCGTGTTGATAACTTTCATATGGCACTTAT
>CAMCUJ010000250.1 GCA_945878965.1 uncultured Clostridia bacterium | reverse complement strand
GTTTTTGGTTCTTTTTGGACGAGCAAAAAGAACAATCCCTCCTTGACAAAGGAAACTTAATTAAATATATAATTAAATGTTAAATATAAAAAAGTTTTGTATATAATCTAAATAAAAACAGGAAAGGTTGATGTATAATTATGATGATTTATCCTCCGGTTACGGAATTGGTAAAAAAGACAGGAAGCAGATACGCTTTGGTAGTAGAAACAGCAAAGAGAGCAAGACAGCTTGTTGACGGTTCATTGCCTTTATCAACTGTTGATACAACTAAAGAGGTTACAATGGCTGTAAATGAGATTTATGAAGATAAAATCGGTGTTATTGTAGCAAATACTGATGCTGATGATATTGAAACTAAAATTTCCGCAATAAAGGCGGCAGTTGCCGAGGCTAATAATGCTCTAAGTAATGATGATAGCAACAATGATGATATCGACGGTATCGAGGGAGCCTTAGAGTTTGATGAAGAAGAGGATTCGGAGGCTGACTCTGAATAACTGTAAATTACAGCGTTTTTTGGTGGAGCTTTTGGCTCCGCTTTTGCTTTATGAAGTTACATTAAGAAAGAACTGTATGGTTATTGCTTAGGCATAATTTCGGTATATTATATACAATGAATTTACGGCATTTTAAATATTTACAGGCAAAGGAGCATAGTTATGTTACTTGAGAATAAAACAGCGGTTGTTGCGGTTTGCGGCGGAATTGCGGCATATAAGGCACTTGAAATTGTATCGGGTTTAAAAAAGCTTGGAGCAGATGTTCGTGTAATGATGACAAAGTCTGCGGAGGAATTTGTAACGCCTTTAAGCTTTCAAGCAATTTCACAAAATCCTGTGGCAACGGAAATGTTTGAAGAGCCGAAAGCGTGGGAAATACGGCATATATCTCTTGCGGAGGCGGCGGATATAATGGTTATAGCTCCGGCAACTGCAAATATAATCGGAAAAATAGCAAACGGAATAGCCGATGATATGGTAAGCACAACTGTTATGGCGTGTAAAGCACCAAAGATTATCGCACCGGCTATGAATACGAATATGTACGAAAATCCTATAGTTAAATCGAATATAAAAAAGCTTGAAGAATTTGGTTATGAGGTTCTCGGTACAGGCTATGGCAGACTTGCCTGCGGTGCATTTGGCTATGGAAGACTGCTTTCGGCAGATGAAATAATAGATGCGGTATGCCATCGTGCGTTATATAAGGATAAGGATTTAAAGGGAAAGAGAGTTTTGGTTACGGCAGGACCTACTAAGGAGAGCATCGACCCGGTGAGGTATATCACTAACCATTCAAGCGGAAAAATGGGATATGCGATTGCAGAGGCGGCACGAAACAGAGGTGCTGACGTAGTGTTGGTTTCGGGAGAGGTTAATATTAAGCCGCCAAGGGTTGAGGTTATAGATGTGATAACTGCAAAAGAGATGTATGACGCAGTTATGGAGAAGGCTAAGGACTGCGACATTATAATCAAGGCGGCGGCAGTTGCGGACTACAGGCCTGTAAATGCTGCGGCTCAGAAGATAAAGAAAAACGGCGGCTCCGATATGGAAATTAAGCTTGAGAAGACAAATGATATTTTAGCTGAGCTTGGAGCGCTTTATAAGGACAGTGAAAAAATTCTTGTGGGATTTTGTATGGAAACAGAAAATTTAATTGAGAATGCTAAGGATAAGCTTAGACGCAAGGGCCTTGACTTTATAGCCGCAAACTGTCTTTTTGAAAGCGGAGCCGGGTTTAAAACCTCAACCAATGCGATAACCGTTATAAAGAAGGACGGCAGTATGATTGAGCTTGGACTTTTGGATAAATTTATTGCCGCTAATAAGATTTTTGATATAATTCTGGGGTATGACGTATGATTGCCGGTGTAGTTTTGAACAATCAGGAAGCAAATATTGATAAGATATTTGATTATAAAATTCCGAGTGAGCTTGAGGACTATGTTAAGATAGGAAGCCGTGTAACCGTGCCGTTCGGAAGAAAAAATTCTCCGTCTGACGGTGTTGTGATTGATATTTACGAAAAGAGTGACTGTAAAAGGCTTAAGAGTATTATAAAGCTTGACGGCGAATATCCTATCTGTACAAAGGAGCTTCTTAAGCTTGCAGAGTGGATGAAGGAAAAGTATTTCTGTTCACTGTTTCAGGCATTAAGACCGATTATGCCGCCGAGTACCAAAACAAAAAAGCAGAGATGGATAGCTCTTAGCGAAAAGGCAGAGGAATATCAGCCTGAAAGCATAAGAGAAAAAAAGATAATAGAATTTCTTTCGGAGAATAATTGTATTGCGGAATACAACGAAATTTATGATTTCATTCAGGCGGGAATTGCGGACGTACTCAAAAAGCTTGAGGAAAACGGAATTATCAGTATATATGATAAGCTTGACAAGATAAAAAAGGCTAAGCAGGTGCGAGTGGCAAGACTTTTGGTTTCTGCTGACGAGGCGATTTGCATTGCCGGTGAGCTGGAGAAAAAGCGAATAACCATACAGGCAAGAATTATGAATGTTATGGCTGAGTGCAAAGAAATTTACAC
>CAMCUJ010000249.1 GCA_945878965.1 uncultured Clostridia bacterium | reverse complement strand
TGCAGGTATCGAAAGATTCCTAAAGGACTGGGAAACAGTTCCAAAGAACTAATCTTAAATATCAATTGCACATTTAAGCGGATTGCCCGATATGGGCAGTCCGTTTTTTAGCTTGAATTTATACCTAAATTGTTGGCTTAAGCTTTGAACTTTTTGATATATTCAATAAGGCGCAGAGCACCGTTATTCAATGTTTTCGGTGGGAAAAAGGTACTCCCGCCGAAAAAATCAAGTGGAACCCGCCGCCTAAGATACGGGGGACATCTTGATTTAGTTATAATGCTAAAATTCATCATCTAAACCGATGAATATGAGTGTTATTGACACTTTCATCTTTCATCTTATTACATCTTTCATTACACCAATAAAAGCAGCCCCTTTTGGGACTGCTTTTAAATATTTAATGTTCCAGCGAATATTTTAATACTTATCGGAATCTGTAGCAGTGAATGATACAGGAGCTATATCTCCCTCAGCATCATCATCTAATAACTCCTTAATTGCGGAAGAATCCTCGTTTTCCGAGCTGTCATCAGAATCATCGGAAACAACTATATCATCAGAATCCGAATTTTCGGATGCATCTTCAAATATATCCTCTGTAAAGTGAGAATTTCCGTAATCATCTGTATCTTGACGAAGCTTAAATCCGCTGATAAGATTTTTAAGAGTCTGAGCCTGACCGTTAAATTCTTCACTCGCTGCCGCACTCTCCTGTGCTGTTGCGGAATTTGTCTGAACAACTGCTGCTATCTGATCAACACCCGTGTTAATCTGCATAGCGGCTGTTGCTTGAACTTCACTTGCCGCCGCAATATCTACTATAGTTGAAGAAACTACCTTTGCCTTAGCAACAACATCCTGAAGTGCCGCTGCTGTTTCTTTTGTAATCTTTGAACCACGATCAATCGCTTTAATTGCCGCAACAATAAGGTCTGAGGTATTCTTTGCAGCATCTGCCGACTTCTGAGCCAAATTTCTTACCTCATCGGCAACAACCGCAAAGCCCTTACCGGCCGCACCTGCTCTTGCTGCCTCAACTGCTGCGTTAAGTGCAAGAATGTTTGTCTGGAACGCTATATCATCAATCGCTTTTATTATCTTGTTAATCTCTGCTGATTTTTCTGATATTTCAGACATTGCTGCGGTTAATTCCTGCATCTTATCATTACTTTCAAGCACACCGCCTGCCGCTAAATTTGATATTTCATTAGCGTGTTTTGCATCATTCGCATTTTTCTTAATGTTCTCAGTGATGTCAGCAATAGTCGCAGACAATTCTTCGATTGAAGCCGCCTGCTCGGTTGCACCCTGTGAAAGTGCCTGTGCACCGTTTGATACCTGATCTGCACCGCTTGCCACCTGGTCAGCCGCATTATTTATCTGTGACAGCGTCGCACTTAAGGTTAAGTTTATATTTCTTGTCGCTTTAAGTATACTGCTGAAATCACCTATGTAATAATCCTCACAGCTTGAATCTACACAGAAATTTCCGTCACTCATACTTTGCAACATATAATCTATATCATTTGTTATACGTGAAATAGTATTAACAATTTTCTTTGTAGCCTCAGTAAGAAGCTGTGTTTCATCTTTATGCATACTCTCCGGAATCGGTGATGTAAAATCACCCTCTGCCAGTTGCTCAAGTCGCTTTACACATCTCTTGATAGATTCGGAAATCGTCTTGGATATTGAAATTCCAAGTGCAATCGCTAAAAATATAGATAATATCAACAAAACTATAGCTATTATCATAGATATAGTAACTCTTCGGTTAAGCGCTTTATCCTCCGCATCACCTTTTTCAACCTTTAAAGAAAGCAACTCGGAAAGAGCACTGTACATACGTACATAAATAGGGTCAAGCTCGTTTACAAGCTTAAGCTGAATTTCTTTGACTTTTGCAACATCAGCCTCGGTTCCCTCATTAACAAGCTCTTTAGCCTTTGCAATATACTTAGTCCACGCAGAGGAAATTGTATTATACAGTTCTTTTTCCTCATCAGTTATACATACACTTTCCACAGCAGAAAGAATTTCATTCATATTTGATTCATACTTTGAAACATTCTTCTGAGCAGCGGAAGCATTCTCCTTATCCATATATCCAATTGCATCATGAACATTACCGTCAATTCTTCCAAGCATAGCTAAAGCACTTCCGATATCACCCTGAGAGAAACCGTAATAATTTAGTGCTTCAGTATATCGTGCCGATATGGTGTTCATAGTGGTAATTGCACCTACTCCTGCGAGACTTGCAAGAAGTATTGCAACAAGGAATGCCGCTATTAATTTTTTGCCGATGGTTAGATTTTGTTTACCTTTCAACAGTAATCCCCCCTAAAAATACTATAAAAAATTATGTATAATTTAACTCAAAGCGACGGAACAGCATTTCCGTCCTTTGTTTAATAATAAATATATTTACTTTTGTGAGTATATAATTTCACTCTGCAAAATCAATTATATCACATTTGAATAAAAAATACAATAATTTTTTAAAACTTATTAAAAATTTTATGTAATATGTTTAGATATAAATTCA
>CAMCUJ010000248.1 GCA_945878965.1 uncultured Clostridia bacterium | reverse complement strand
ATTAGAAATCAGGAAAAGGTGCATAGATAATGAGAGCATTAACAAGAGCATGGGCGGAGATAAACCTTGACGCTATTAAAAATAATATACTTGAGATTAAGAAAATTTTAAAGCCGGATACTAAAATACTCGGAGTTGTGAAAGCTGACGCTTACGGTCACGGATTTTTGGAGGTTTCAAAGGTTTTGATTGAAAACGGCGCGGACAGCCTTGGAGTTGCGTTTATAGACGAAGCAATTCAGCTGAGGGACTGCGGAATTGATAAGCCTATTTTAATTTTGGGACATACTCCTAAGGAATACTCCAATATTTTGGTCGAAAGAGATATAATTCCGTCCGTGTTTAATACCGAGCTTGCAAAAAGTATTTCTAAAGAGGCGGTAAAACAAAATAAGACAGCAAAGATTCACATTAAAATCGATACAGGAATGACCAGAATAGGTTTTCTTTATAACGATGATGAAAAAATTAAAAACCGTACAATTGAGCAGATTAAGGAAATATCAGCTCTTAAAAATATAGAAATTGACGGGATGTTCACACATTTTGCTTCGGCAGATGAGGAGGATATGAGCTATACCGACTTACAGTTTTCAAGATTTACAGAGCTTGCAAAAAGACTTGAAGATATCGGAATTAATATTCCTACAAAGCACGTGTGCAACAGTGCGGCAACAATTCAATGTCCGGATATGCAGCTTGATATGGTAAGACCCGGAATTATACTTTATGGCTTGTATCCGTCGGATGAGGTTGACAAAACAAAGCTTAATCTCATTCCGGCAATGCAGTTTAAGGCTTGCATAACGCATATTAAGGATATTGAAAAAGGCACTTGTATAAGCTATGGAAGAACCTTTACGGCAGAGCATGATATGAAGATTGCTACAATACCTATTGGCTATGCAGACGGCTTTTCAAGGCTTTTGTCCAATAATATAGAGGTATTGGTCGGCGGGAAAAAATCGAAACTCGTCGGCAGAATTTGCATGGATCAATGTATGATTGACATTACAAATGTTAATAATGTAAATGTCGGAGATGAAGTTGTTATATTTGGAAGTCAGGGCGATGAAGTCTTGCCTGTCGATAACATTTCAAACGCAATCGGAACAATTAATTATGAAATGCTCTGTATTATAGGAAAGCGAATTCCGAGAGTATATACTCAAAAGGGAAAAATTTCTCATGTGCTTAATTATCTTTTATACCGACCGCTTGACGTAGTTAATAAAAGTATTACATAATTTACTTAAAGCGGACGTAACAAAGGCGAGTTTAATTGCATAATATAATTTTGGGCGGAGAAAATAGCGTCTTTGGGTAGGAGGAATTTTATGTCTGAAAAGAGCGGAGTAATAATTGAGGAGGAAGGCTCTGAGAAATTATTTTGTGATGATGAGAATGAGTACAAAAAAGAGGCGGGCGAAAAACTGGTTAAATATTTAAGCGATAACCGCCGCCGCAGAATAAATTCCGAGCTTTTAAAGGGATACGGCGAAATGGCAGAAATAAATTTAAGACTTGCCGAGGACGGCATAAGCTCCGACAACCAAGCATTAAAGTTATGCGAACAAAAACTTGCGGAGAGTGAATGCTGTGATAGTTAAAAGAGGAGATATTTATTATGCTGATTTAAGCCCTGTGGTAGGTTCTGAGCAGGGCGGAATAAGACCTGTTCTTATAATCCAAAACGATATAGGAAACAAATACAGTCCAACGGTTATTGCAACGGCTATAACATCTCAGATAAATAAATCAAAGATGCCGACTCATATCGAAATAGACGCAAACGAATACGGCCTTTCCAAGGATTCCGTAGTGCTTGCGGAGCAGATACGAACTATAGATAAAAGAAGGCTAAAAGAGAAGATAGGGCATCTTGATGATGAGCTTATGAGCCGTGTTAATGAGGCGCTTGAAATAAGCTTTGGACTTATATAGCCGGTTACTGTGATTAAGGTACAAACGAAAAGGAGAATAAAGCAAAATGGACAAGCGTAAAAACAGAATAAAAAGACTCTGTCTGCTTGGTGCGATATGTGCGGTGGTTGGAATTGGTACAACAATAGCACTTGCGGCTCCCGGCGGAGAGAATGACCCGCTAATTTCAAAAAGCTATATAGACAATGTAGTTATTCCTAAAATTACTCAGTATGTAGACAGTAAGCTTTCGGGAATTACAGGAGGAACAAGCGTAAATACTGATTCATCAGCCCCTGCCTTTAAGGTGGTTGAGGTTAAATGCGGTCAGACGCTTATCGCAAATGAGGGCTGTGAGATGATACTCAGAATGGGCAGCGGTAAAATTATTTCAACCGAAAAGGGCGGAATTGCAGATACAACATCAGGCTATGACCTTGCAAACGGAAGCAATATGCCGTCTAATCATCTGCTTGTAGTTCCGCTTGCGGACGGCAGAGGCTTTATTGCAACAAGTGATGTTTTGGTAATGGTTAAAGGCGGATACAATATCAATCAGTAATGCGTAGTGCTTAATTGGTAATTGAATAGTAATCATAAATTAAAGACGAGGATATCCAAGCTTAGGATAT
>CAMCUJ010000247.1 GCA_945878965.1 uncultured Clostridia bacterium | reverse complement strand
TGTCAGTTATACATATTCTTCCGCTCTTTCGCTGGATCAGGATATAAGCATTGACAAAATGAATAAAAGGTTAATGGAAATGCTTGCTGAGGAAACCGCACGTGATGACCTTGAAACAATAACCGAAACGGTTGATATTGTAGTTATAAAAGAAAAAGGCAGATGGAAAATAGATATTAATGATAAGCTGTTAAATATTATATACGGCGGTTCGCTTGAAACTTTTAAGACAATGGGTGTAACACTTAATGCAATGTTTTAGTTTTACATAATTAACATAAGAGGTGAAAGAAATGTTTAAGGATAAAACCCTGCTTATAACAGGAGGTACCGGTTCGTTTGGAAATGCGGTATTAAAGAGATTTTTAGATACGGATATAGGACAAATCCGCATTTTTTCAAGAGATGAGAAGAAGCAGGATGATATGCGTCACCGTTATAATACGGAAAAGATTAAATATTTTATAGGTGACGTAAGAGATAAAAGCAGCATAGATTTTGCAATGCAGGGTGTGGATTATGTATTTCATGCGGCGGCGCTTAAGCAGGTTCCAACCTGTGAGTTTTTCCCTATGGAAGCGGTAAAAACAAATATAATCGGCACGGAAAATGTGCTGAATTCCGCAATAGAGGCATCTGTAAAGAAGGTAATATGTCTTTCGACCGACAAAGCGGCATATCCTATAAATGCTATGGGAACCTCAAAGGCTATGATGGAAAAGATTTTTGTTTCAAAGTCCAGAGTGGTAAGCCCTGATAAAACATTAATATGCGGAACAAGATACGGAAATGTTATGTGTTCGAGAGGAAGTGTTATTCCACTTTTTATTGACCAGATAAAAGCCGGAAATCCGCTTACTGTAACCGACCCTAATATGACAAGATTTATAATGAGTCTTGAGGAGGCTGTAGAGCTTGTTTTATTTGCGTTTAAAAATGCAGAGTCTGGCGATATAATGGTTCAGAAGGCTCCGGCGTGCACAATTGCGACTCTTGCACAGGCGGTTTCGGAGCTGTTTGGCTCAACAAGCGAGGTTAAAACTATCGGAATAAGACATGGCGAGAAGATGTATGAAACACTGCTTACACGTGAGGAATGTATCAATGCGATTGACCTTGGAAATTTCTACAGAATACCGGTTGATAAGCGCGGACTTCACTATGACAGTTATTTCAAAGAAGGAAGGCTTGAAACGGACAAGCTTGAGGAGTTTAATTCCAATAATACTAAGCTTCTTAATGTTGAGGAAGTAAAGGAAAAATTACTTCAGCTTGATTATATAAAGGAACGTCTTGCGGAATAATTAATGCGGAGTGAAACTGATTATGGAGGGCGGTTATGAAGGTTTTGATTACAGGCTCTGAGGGGTTTATAGCAAAGAATTTAAAGGCTAATTTAAGATATACGGATGCTGTTGAAATTCTTGAAATAGATAAGGGTTACAGCGAGGAAACGCTTGATGAATATACGAAAAGCTGTGATTTTGTATTTCATTTAGCCGGAGTAAACCGACCTAAAGAGGTTAAAGAGTTTGACGAGGGTAACTGCGGCTTTACCGAAATTCTTTTAAACAGTCTTAAAAAGCATAACAACAAAGCACCTATAGTTGTAACCTCGTCAATTCAGGCGGAGTTTGACAACCCTTACGGCATAAGCAAGCGTAATGCCGAAAATCTGATTATTAAGTACTCTGAGGAGAATAACGTAAAGAGTTATATTTATCGGCTTACAAATGTATTCGGTAAATGGTGCAGACCGAATTACAATTCTGTAGTTGCAACATTCTGTCATAATATAAGCCGTGACATTGAAATTCGTATTGATAACCGTGAAACTGAGCTTAAGCTTGTATATATTGATGATGTTGTGTCTGAATTTATAAATGTTTTAAAAGCATTTACGGATAATTCATTTAACTATGCGGTGCAATATGATAAGGACGGATTTTGCAAAGTTCCGAAATATTATAAAGCAACGCTTGGTGAAATTGCGGATATGCTTTATGAGTTCAGAAACGAAAGCGTGACATTAAATACGCCAAAGCAGACTGAATTTTCAAAGGCATTGTATGCGACATACTTAAGCTATCTGCCAAAGGATAAATTCAGCTACAAGCTTAAAATGAACTGTGATAACAGGGGTTCGTTCACGGAGCTTTTGCGAACCGAAAGCTATGGTCAGGTATCTGTTAATATTTCAAAGCCCGGAATTATCAAGGGCGAGCATTGGCATAATACAAAGAATGAAAAATTCATTGTGGTTAAGGGAACGGGAATTATAAGATTTAGGGATATAAATTCAGATGAGATTATAGAATACAAGGTCAGCGGTGATACTCCCGAGGTTGTTTTAATACCGTGCGGATATACGCATAATATAGAAAATACGGGTACTGAGGATATGATTACTGTTATGTGGGCGAATGAATGTTATGACCCTCAGAATCCCGATACATATTTTATGAAATGTTCAACGTTGACGTAGGATATTGTAGAGATGAGCCTATGAAGAATTGAGAGGTTAATTAATATGAAAAAGTTAAAGGTAATGACTATCCTTGGC
>CAMCUJ010000246.1 GCA_945878965.1 uncultured Clostridia bacterium | reverse complement strand
GTAATTGCCTTTAAATCCATATTTAAGTCAAGGCTAATTTTATAGTAACGTAAGCGGACGGAATGAGCTTCCGTCCACCTAAATATGTAATTTTCTGTATCATTTTGTCTTTATACAAAACATAGAAATTTCGACTGTTCATATAGAGTTATGCAGTGTTAACCTTATAACTCTTTCTTTATATCTGATACAAATTCTCTTTATACAAATATTTTCCTGTGGGAATTCATTTTTCAGACGCCTGTTCATTCTGACTGCTAAGTCATATACAAATTTTCGTGTAACTGTCATTGCTTATGCTCCTTGTCTTTTGAATAATTCAATTCAAATTCTTTGCCATTGTGATGTCGATGTATTTTTAAAATATATCGGATGTATTGCCGGTTGTAATCTTCCTTCATCAAGCGGGAAATTATTATCAGAGCTTTGTATAAAATATATATCTCTGTCATTACTATGCGTCATGTTTGCAATAATAGACAAAGTAGTGATAACAGGGGCCACTTTTAATGTTTTGTTATGCGGTCATAGTTCTGATGATCCGAGAGAAAGAAACATTTTAATTTTCATTGCTGTTTATCCTCTGTGAGCCACAGCGGTTCACATGAAAATCCGACATGATATGTTGTTTTCTACATAGTAAGTTCATGTGCGTCTATGCAAACACAGCTGTTTTTAAAAGCATAAACAGAAGCGCTTCGGCACATTACTTTGTTGATGAGAACAGTATCTGGCAGTGTGTCGAAGATAATAATACAGCATGGCACTGCGTTGGGGGCGTCAAACCAAGTACGGCGGTGGATTTTACAAGATCTGCACAAACAGAAATTCTATAGGAATTGAGATGTGCTCGCGAAAAAAGGACGGCAGCTATTATTTTCTTGATGGTACTGTTGAAAACTGCATTGAACTTGTAAGAGTGCTTATGAAAAAAGTATAATATTCCGATAAATAAAGTCATTCGCCATTATGACGTGACAGGTAAAATGTGTCCGCAGCCTTACTGCTTCAATGAAAAGGGAGAGGCGGTACGGCGAAGGTTCAAGGAAAGAATTTTAAATGCTGAGGAGGAATTTACAATGTCACAGTATCAGGAAATTATGGATAAACTGTCGGCTGTTTCGGATAGCATAAATTTGTTGTCAGACAGGGTAAACAGACTGGAGCATCCGATGATTTATAATTATATTGACAATAATATGCCGGAATGGTCGCGTGAAACGATACAAAAGCTTAGAGATAAAGAAATCATATGCGGCAGCGGCGGTAACGAGCTGTGTCTGAATGACACTATGCTGCGGATGCTGACAATTCTTGACAGAGCAGGTGTGTTTTAATGCGTGGCAAATAATGGATAAACGACAAATCGGGAGATACGAGTATATCTCCCGATTTGTTTAATACGAGATAATTATGTAGTTTTAGTATTTATGGATAATTGGTTTTATAAATAGCAAATATGATTAAGGCTGCCAATTGGGCATCATTTTAATATTATTTCTCGGATGCTTTGTTTTTAAAATCTCCTTTTGCTTTAAGGAAGTTACATGGGTGTATATTTGAGTTGTTGTGATTGAGCTGTGTCCTAAAATTCGCTGAATATATCGTATATCGACATCTTCTTCAAGTAAAAGTGTAGCCATGGAATGACGAAACATATGCGGAGTTATATGTATATCAGAACCAATTTGGTTTTCAAGATTCCGTATAATAATTCTTACGGATTGTTCCGAGAGACGCTGTCTGCGATTATTTATAAAGAAAAAACCATTCTCGCTTATATTATCTGAAAATGTATCCGCGTATTGTTTTAATATAGAAAGAACCTCGCTGTTTTCTATTTGAATTATTCGTTCTCTTGCGCCTTTTCCATATATTCTTACGGTTTGATCATCTATATCAACGTCAATTGTTTTGAGTGAGCATATTTCAGAAACTCTTGCGCCTGTGGCAAATAACAATTCTATAACGGCGGCATTTCTAATTGCAATATTTCTCTGATTTTGTGATGCTGCAGTGGCAATATTTTTATATACTGCAGTGAATATTTGTCTAATTATACGTTCAGGTATTGTTCTCGGCAACAATTTAGGCTCTTTAAAGCTTGTATCAATCCTATCAAACGGATTATTTTCAATATAGTCCTGATAACATAAATAATGTATAAATGCCTTCACGGACGCAATTTTGCGCCGAACTGTTTTTGGTTTGAATTTTGCGTGCAAATCCTGCACAAAACAGATTAAATTTTCTTTATCAATACTCATATTGCTGTTATGAGAACAAAACTGTGCTAAGTCAATTTTGTATGCTTTAATTGTAAGCTGACTGAGATTTTTTTGCTTCATGCAGTAGTTGATATATTCATTTATTTTATCTTGTAAGTTCATAACATACATCTCCTGTCTTGTTTTATTTATAAAATTATATAATATAAAATCTTGCTTGTCGATATATTGGATAATATAAAATATTTATACAAATCTTATAAAGTTTTAAGAGAAAACGTTGACTTTATTGGGAGAATAATGTATAATATTGTTATAAAAATAAAGGATAACTATAAATTAT
>CAMCUJ010000245.1 GCA_945878965.1 uncultured Clostridia bacterium | reverse complement strand
ATTTATCAAGCTCTATTTGTTGTATACCCCAACATTTATTATAGAGCCTTAAAAATAAAATTGAGATGCTCTGTTTTTAAAACAGAGTATCTTTTTTTACTTTTAATTAATTAAATTTAACAGAATTATATTGATTTTAAATAATATTTGTGTTAAAATGTAATAAAAATATTATGTTTCAGGAGTGATACTATGAAGACCATAAAAAATAAAATAATGGTTAGTGCTGTTGCGATTTTTGTTATTTCTATGCTAATCATTACCGCTTTTTCAACTGTAGCCAGTTATCGTGCTACACTTGAAACTACAAAAAGCAATATGACAGAAACAATATCAATTATAGCAAGGAGAATTGAATGGGAAATTAAGGCGTATAAAAATGTTGCCTTTGATACCGGAAGTAATTCAAAAATGGCAGATCCGAGTGTATCACTTGATGATAAAAAAGCTATTATTCAGGCGTATGTTGATGAATATGGATTTGAGAGAGGAAATTTAATAGGAACTGACGGCATAAGTTTAATTGACGGAAATAATTATAGTGACCGAGAATATTTCGCACAGGCAATGAAGGGAAACACATCTGTATCTGAGCCTGTAGTGTCAAGAATTACCGGAAAAATCACATTAATAGTTGCGGCACCGCTTTGGAAAGATGGAATTCCAAACACTCAGCCTATTGGTGCGGTTTATTTTGTACCTAATGAGGAATTTCTTAATAATATAATGCGAGATATTAATATAAGTGAAAACAGCAATGCATATATGATTGATAAAGATGGAAATACCGTTGCGAATGTTGATATTGATAAGGTTAAGTACGGCGAAAATATAGAAAACAATGCTAAAACAGATTCTAAATATACGGGACTTGCGGATATTAATTTTAAGGTAAGACATGGTCAAACGGGTTTTGATGATTGTACTTATATGGGTGAAAGACAATTTGTCGCATATGCACCGATAGGGGAAACTAATGAGTGGTCGGTTGTAGTATATGCACCGGCTCAGGATTTACTAAAAAGAATTATTATTGTTATGCTTATAACGGCGATAATTTTTATACTTACAGTTATAGTTTCATCATTTAACGCTATGCATTTGGGAAAAAGTATTGGAAATCCTATAAAAGAATGCACAAAGAGAATAGAGAAACTTGCAAAGGGCGATTTAACAAGTCCTGTACCGGAAATAAACACAAAGGACGAAACAGGAGTTCTGGCAAGAACAACAAAGAAAGTTATAAACGATTTAAATAATATAATAGCAGATATAGGTTATATGTTAAGTGAAATGGCGAATGGTAATTTTGATGTAAAAACAAGAGATATAAGTTATTATGCGGGTGATTTCTATATATTACTTGAATCTGTTAAAGAGATTAATGGTAGATTGAGCGATACTTTAACGCAGATAAATGTAGCGTCAGACCAGGTATCAACAGGCGCCGACCAGATAGCAGCAGGTGCGCAGGCATTATCCCAGGGTGCTACAGAGCAGGCAGCGTCTGTTGAGGAGCTTGCAGCAACTATTCATGATATATCAGATCACGTAACAGAAAACTCTAAGAACTGTGACAGTGCTGAAAAGCTTGTAGGTGAAACTACTCGGGATATCCAAGATGCCAATGCCAAGATGAAGCGACTAAAAGATGCGATGGAAAATATAAATAAGACATCCGGAAAAATAGGAAAGATTGTCAAGACTATTGAGGACATATCATTCCAGACAAATATCTTAGCACTTAATGCTGCCGTTGAGGCATCGAGTGCAGGTGAGGCAGGAAAAGGTTTTGCAGTTGTTGCGGAGGAGGTAGGAACTCTTGCGGCAAGGTCTGCGGATGCAACACAGAATACTGCCGATCTTCTTGAAGAGGCTCTTAATGCTGTTAAGGTAGGTATTGAGATTGCAGCAGATACAGCTAATGCTATGAGCAGAGTAGAGGATCGTGCCGAATCGGTTGATAAGATTGTAGTGAAGATTGCTGATGCAAGTGAGCATCAGGCTGCAATGTTAAGTCAGGTTGCTGAAGGAATGGGACAGATTTCAGCGGTTGTTCAGACAAACTCTGCAACTGCCGAGGAAAGTGCGGCAGCATCTGATGAGCTTTCCGGTCAGTCGAATATGCTTAAGGAATTAGTTGATAAATTTAAAATAAAAAGAAAATAGTTTGCATTAAAATAAACTATGCACAGACGCCCCCAACCTATAGAGGTTGGGGGTTCCGTTTAAGGCTGTGCTGCTTATTGAATAAATGTTAATATGAAATTTTTAATTAATATAACTAAATCAAGATGTCCCCCGTATCTTAGGCGGCGGGTCCACTTGATTTTTTCGGCGGGAGTACCTTTTTCCCACCGAAAACGTTGAATAACGGCGCTCTGCGCCTTATTGAAAAAGTCTTTTGTGATGTTTTTTCACAAAAGACTTTGATTTGTAGAATTAGTAAATCCAAGAACATTGGTTGTTAAATATTCACTATTTTATTAGAAAGAATATTTAGATATGTACAGTTTTTTAAAGAAAATTTATCTGTTCATTTCGTCCTGATGACCGATGGACTTATGCGACTTGATAACG
>CAMCUJ010000244.1 GCA_945878965.1 uncultured Clostridia bacterium | reverse complement strand
ATAATATGCTTTTTGAGGAGCTTCTTAATATTATTAAAGTATATTGTTTAATATAAAACCGAAAAAATCCATTCAAAAAATCTCATAACCCCGCATTCCCCCGCATACACTGTAAAAACGGAGGTGTGAGTGTATGCGTGATTACATATCGGAAAGAGCAATAAGCATAGGAGAATATATAATAGATACGGGGGCTACAGTAAGGAGCGCAGCAAAACGGTTTCATGTGAGCAAGTCTACCGTGCACACAGTAGTAACTATATGTGTCGGTTTTGTGTGATAATGAATTTTGAACCATAATGAAAGAAAGAGAAACTCCGATGCATGAGTTTCTCTTTCCTTCATTAATAAATTTTTTTAATTATAGGATCCGGACTTGACCTTTATTATGATTTCATTCTTCTAAATTCTATCTTACCTTAGATCAAGAAATCGTCTTCGTCTTTAATCCAAAAGAGCATTTTCAATTCCATATTGTTTTGCCAATGAAATTATTGTGCCATCTTCATAAGCACTTTTAAGAAATCCATTTACTTTTTCTATCAAATCAGAGTCATTACGAAGACCAACACAAATCTTTTCATCATTCAAAAGAATGTCAAAACCAAGGTTCTCAAATTTTTGCCCTTTATTGGTATAATATCCTGCCTTCTGTACCGAAAGAATATTCTTTTTCTTATCGACATCATCTTCATTTTTCGGCATAATCGTTGTAATTCCTGTAACCGCATTAATAGGCGTTCTCAGCTCATGCGATACATTTGTCAAAAAATCTTCTGTTCTGCGGTTTATCTCTTCCAATTCCTCAATTCGTTTATTGATATTTTCTATTTCTTTTACGCGGGCTTGCATTATCTTCTTCATTAACTGCCCCGCCATAAAAACAAATACCAGATAGATAATCGTTCTTGTAACCGAAAGTGCGTCAAGCTTCACATTTCCGCCAAGCACGAACACAAAGTCATATCCCAGTATAAAAAAATATATAAATACACAAAGATTGATAAACTTATAATTTCCCGTAGACGAAAATAGAATTATAATCACGATCATCAAAGGCGCCACATCGAAAATACTCGTTTCATGGATTCCGTAAAAGAAAACTCCAAGCATTGCCAAAACAAAATATAACCACATTCGAGTTGATTCGGGAACTTTCCCTGTAATATAAACCGCCCAATTAACGGCAAGTCCCAATAGCAGCAATATAACAGCTCCCGAATCCCAGCCAAGAAGCAACGATTCTCCTACCAGCGCAACAATTAAAATTGTTTCAATGAGCAATATAATAAGATTTGATGCCCGTTGTTTCTCCTGTTCAAACATTAATCATTCACCTACTTTTCTCTCATCTTATAATCCGTATCCCTGTCAATCATAGAAATCATAACTTCTGCAAATAAAGGGTCAAATTGTGTTCCCTTACCTTTTTCTATTTCAGCGCGGATATGCGCCTGCGAAAGTACATCTCGGTAGCTTCTCCTTGAGCTCATCGCATCATAAGCATCTGCAACTGCAATAATTCGCGCTTCCACAGGAATATCCTCCCTTAAAATACCATCAGAATAGCCTTTACCGTCATAACGCTCATGATGCCATCTGGCACCTGTGCTCAGCCTTGGAAACTCTGTAATATTTTCTAAAATTTTCGCCCCCATAATCGGATGAGTCTTTATCTTTGAATATTCCTCATCGGTTAGTCTTGCAGGTTTATTAATAATAACGTCGGGTACGCCAATTTTTCCTACATCATGAAGCAATCCCATCATATAAATATCGTCCTGCATATATTTAGAAAATCCTGCATTCCTTGCAATTTCTCTGGAATACTCCGCAACCCTTGTAGAGTGACCATTTGTATAAGTATCCTTGGCATCAATCGCACCGGACAGCGCCTTTACAATTTGCATGGATATTCTCTCAATCTTCTCATGCTGCGACATCAATTCCTGCGTTTTTTTCTCTACTTCGTGGGATAAATCTGTCTGAAGACGTATTAAATCAATGCTGTGTCTTACACGAAGCAAAAGCACCTCGGGTACAAAGTGTTTCTTAATAAAATCCATTGCACCGGCTATAAGTCCCTTTGTTTCCGTTTCACTGTCATCATCTGCTGTAAGAAAAATAACAGGAATATCTGCGGTTATTTCTTTACCTGTGACACTTGCAATAAGCGAGCAGTCAAATAAATCAATTATCGTACAGTTATATATCACAAAACTTATAGCATAACAGTTAACACCTTGCAGAAATGCAAAACCAAAAGAATTTGTAAAAGCTGCTGAAGGCTGCAAAGCGCGGAGAATTTCAAAGGCTTTACGTAAAAGATATACGTCGACTTTTCAGAATCACACTCTCCAACAAATATACGCGAGAAAATAACCCGCGCAGCATTACAGCTGTAAGATTATAACATAAAAATCGGGGGGTTCGTCCCCCGATTTTTTCGGTCTGGATTTTAGTTGGCTGTCCGTTTCTTTTTTGGAATTAATACAAAACTCAAAAATCCATTCAAATAATTTCATAACGCCGCTTTTCTGCGCATACACTGTACAAAACGGAGGTGTGAGTGTATGCGCGA
>CAMCUJ010000243.1 GCA_945878965.1 uncultured Clostridia bacterium | reverse complement strand
ACGGCTTAAAATGCTGTCGTTTGGTTCAAATACCAATGCTGAGGTTCCGTCTTTTTCGGCTTCAACCTTAAGTATTACAACCTCGTCAACCTCGTCATCGTCTTCTTCCTTGTAAGGAATACAGATTACATATTCGTTTCCGTCAACAGTAACTGTGTCAAGATGTTCAAATACTTCCTTGTTTCCGTCTTCATCAAATAGGTCAACCAAAAACGGATTCTCACCTTCTAAATTTTCTGTATTATCAAATTTCTCTGCCATTTTGCCACGCTCCTTTGTTTATATTTTTATATTTGTTAATAAAACTACTATTTAAAGTTTGGCGATTAAATCGACCGATAAAGCATCATTTGCGGGTGACTGCAAAATAATTCGACCGCCGATGAAAAGATAATATACCTAAGCTTTTTAACGCTTGCTGTCAAGATAGGATTGAAGAATAAAAGCCGCTGCAATTTTATCAACGCTTTCTTTGCGTTTCTTTCCTCTGACATTGGTTTCGTTCATAAGGTTATGTGCCGAAACCGTAGTAAGACGCTCATCCCAAAGTATAATTTCCGTGTCGGTCATTTCCTTAAGCATATCCGCAAACTGTTTTGTTTTCTTTCCTCTGTCGCCAATCGTGCCGTCCATATTCTTTGGAAGTCCGATAACTATAAGGTCTGCTTTGTTTTCCTTTGCAAGCAAAACAGTTCTTTTTGCAACATCGGACATTTTGCGATTCGGAAAAACTTCAAGAGTTCTCGCCAAAAACATAAGCTCATCAGATATTGCAAAACCGGTTCTTGCATCTCCAAAGTCTACTCCAAGTACCATTCTGATTTCTCCTAAAATCTAAACTATATTATGATTATAACATTATTATTCGGAATTTGCAACTATATTTATATGGATAAATGTAATTTTTTTAATATTATTTTTTGTCGATTTATGTATATTAAGATGGAATAAAATATAATAAAATTGTTGACGGCTTTTATAGTATATGATATAATATATTATAACTACAGCAAATAATGTAGCTTTAAATTAATTTTGGAGGGAATAAAAATGAACAAGAAATTTTTATCAGCAATACTTGCTGCAGCTTTGATGAGCAGCACTGTTCCGGCAGTTGTTGCTGCGGAAAGCATTGAAGCTAATGATGTGCAGATTACAGTTTCAACTGATGATAAATTAGCCGCATATAATTTATATCTTAATAATTCGGCTAATTCGACTGTATATCTTTTGGGTGATGAGGATATAACTCCGGAATCATCAGAAGAACCTACAGTTTCGGAAGAACCGAGCGAATCGAAATTTCCTGCGTATTATAATTCAAAGGATGAGGGATATGTTACATCGGTAAAAGACCAGGTTTTAGACGGAGATTGCTGGGCGTTTGCTGCGACATCCGTTTTTGAAACAAGTCTTTTAAAGAAAGGCCTTGCATCAGATGCAAGCACACTTGATTTATCGGAAAAGCATATAACCGATAATACATACGCAAATGATGAAAATCCATGGAGCTTTAATTACGAATCTATGGGACACAGCGGTGTTGTATCATCATATTTTTCAAGAGGTTCGGGTCCTGTATATGATAACGGAAACGGTAATAACGTTAGCTCGTATGATACATCAAAGTACGGAATTAATACAAATCTTCAGTCGGAATTTTATGTGGAAAGTATAGAGAAGATTCCTGACCTTATTCTTTTAGCTGTACCTGTAACTGAGGAAACAAATAACCCGGAAGATTATAACAGAATATCGGTTTTCGGCGGTTATACTGTTACAAATCCCGCTGATATAACAGATGAGATACGTAATAGTTCTTATATTATGAAAAACCAGTTAGGTTATGACCTTTACAAGGTTGGATTTTATACTCAGCAAGAGCTTATAAAGAATGAAATTCTTAATAATGGTTCTATTTATACAACACTTTCTACCAAAGCCGGAGATACAACAGTTGACGAAAACGAAAAACGTGATTTTGACTATTTCTTTAATAAAGAAACAAATGCATTTTATAATTATCTTTTCACAACTACAGACCATGCTGTAACAATAGTTGGATGGGATGATAATTATTCTAAGGACAACTTTTTAAATCCGCCTTCAGCTGACGGAGCGTGGATAATTAAAAACAGTTGGGGAAAAGAGCAGCTTGACGAAGGTTATATGTATGTATCATACTATGACACAAAGATATGTGAGGATATAGTTTCATTCTCGGCTGCAGCATCTTTAGGTGATACAAATAAGATATTCCAGCATGATGAATTTGGTTCAACAGGTACGCTTTCGTTTAATGTCGGTGAGCATACGGATGCAAAGCTTTGGGCACTAAACAGATTTGAAAATGAAAAGACGGAGCAGCAGTATTTAAATAAGGTGGGTGTATATGCAGCACTTCCTAATACAACCTGTAATATTTATGTAAGCTCAAATGAAAACAACACAAATGAAAATGTAGGCGGAAAGAATGATAAAAACGGCAATGGTTTCAGAGATGAAGAACCGCTTAAGACTGTAAAGTTCGAGCTTCCGGGATATTATGTGATAGATCTTGATGAGCCTGTTGAAATCTGGGGTGACTTTGAGGTTGCTGTAAAGTATGAATTTGAAAATCT
>CAMCUJ010000242.1 GCA_945878965.1 uncultured Clostridia bacterium | reverse complement strand
TATCCTTAACACTGCCCTGCTTCATATCCTGCGGAAAATCAAACTTTATTCCGCTTCCAACAATCTGGAACTGATTTTCAAAGCCGCCCGGATAATTTATAGGAAGAAATACTTCTATTGTAAACTCCGTTACTTTGTTGGGCGGAAGCTCAACCGTTGCCATAGCCTCATTCGGACGGCTCTCGTCATAGCCCTTTGCTATAAGATACGGATTTATATATTTTCCGTTCTCATCAATAATATTCACAAGCGCATTTGCAGTAGTTGCAAGGTTATATTTAAAGTATCGTGTCTTGCTTCCCTTATTCTCAACAGTTAAATTATAATGCTCCTTAACACAATAATTTGCAAGATTACAGCTTACATCAGTGCTGTATTTTGAAGGGTCAAGCTCATAATTCGGAACAAAATTGCTTGGCGAATACATACTCTGCTTTGGCGAATAGCTCTTTAAATCGCTGTGAAGCGTATCAAAATACCATATGTTATCGTTTTTGTTTTTCATAATTCCCGAGCCGTAGCCGTCGCTCTTGCTGTCGTCTTTATAAGTAAATTCTATCAGGTCTGAGCTGACACAGCTTTTCTTTATGTATTTTGCGGCATCGTAAGGATTAAGATGTGTAACCCAAGTATTAACCTGATTTTCGCCGTCTGTATACTGATTTTCAATAGTAACAGGCAAATATGTCCCGTTCTCTATGCTGTCGTCAATGGTATAGCTTAAATCCGCATTGACTATAGGCAGAGTATCGGCAATTCCCTTGTACTGCCTGTCATAATAATAACGTCCGTCTGCCGGATTTTTCGCAAGCTGACTTCTGTCCTTAAGTGTTCCGCTTGACTTAAGTGCCGCAATATTTATATCGCAGTTACCATTTAAAATCTCAAAATCACAAAGCAAATGCACAGGCTTCATCCACGAAACTGCGGAGTAATTACTGATATATTTGCTGAGCCAGAGAGTTTCCCCTTTTTTAAGTACCGCAGTTATCGGCTGAAATCTTACGGGATTATACTTCAAAACATCACCCTGTTCATAGATTGGCATATTAAAGTATGAAGAAAGTGCAGTCATACAGCCCCAGCTGTCCTCATAGTTTATAAGCCTTGACATATAATAATAATTCTTTGGCTGCTGAGCCTCAAAGCCAAGTGCCGTGAACTTTATGCTCGTATCCTCGTTCGCTGTGAACTGTACGTCAACTTCAATATCAAAGCCTGTTTCAAGCACGGGATTTTCACTGTCCGCAATGACTTTGCTTTGGTTTGTTTCCAAGTCCTCAGTTTCTGTTTCACGCTTTTCTGTTCTGTTAAGATGTGAAAAGTAAAGTGTATACTTATCCTTTGTCATTCCCTTATTAGTCATTATATATGTAGGGTTTGGATTGGAATTATCCGCAAGGTGCCATCGTCTAATAGTTTCGCTGTTGTTGCAGTATATGAACCTTCCACCGCCTGCCTCTTCAAATTCAAGCTTTTGTGCCTCAATCTTACCTTCAAGCGAGGTATAAAGCGAAGCTTCCGGCGCTTGATTTTGCGAAGCGGTTAGTGAAGCTTTTGAATTATCAGCCGCATAAACCGTATTAAAAAATCCCGAAGCTGTCAGTGTAATTCCCGCAATAATGGAAGCTGCTTTTAAAAAAAGTTTATTTCTCATTATCTTTAACTCCTATAATCATATTAATAAATCTTAATAAAACATTTTAAATGTCTTTCCATTTATTATACACTACTATATAAAAATTTTCAACAATAATTTTTGGAACTTACATTAAACTCATTTTGATTGAATTCAACTCCGTAACAGCAATCGAAAACAGCAAATATTACGTAAAACGCTGCAGAAAGCAACCTGAAAATATTCACCTTCACCTAAAAATGCACAAAAGAGCAGACACAAGGTCTGCTCTTTTAATTTATCTTTATTTATAATCAATTAATATTGATTATTACTCTGCCGGTGTAACCTTAACCGTGATATTCTTCATAAAGAACTCAACCGCTCTGTCACTATCCGCACTTCTTGTAGGAATAACAACAAGATTTAATACATTATCATTCTGAGTTGTAGGAACAGCCCAAGTTGAATTTGTATCCGCACTTCCCTCAGCAGGTGTTACTGTATATGAAACAGTATCAGCATTGTTGTTAATTACAACCTCAAAGTGTATCCACTGATTTGTATTTCCATTTGCTGTAGCACCGTCATCGCCCTTACTGAACTTAAAGTTACCATCTGATGTGTTTCCCAAAGCATCTCTGTATCTTATTGTGTTCCAGCCGTTATAGATATTAGCTGAGAAGAAACGTTCAGCATCTGTATTACTGTGAGCACCTGCAGTCTTAGTTGTAATATCTACATAACCGTCAGATGAAGGCATAGTTGTCTTTCCTTCTTTTTCTATCAAGAAATCAAAACCTACAGTTATAGTATCTGTACTTGTGCTATATGTTAGTGCACTCTTGCTACCTTCTTCAATAAGAGTTGTTAAATCAAATACTGCACCTGTATCTGCATTTCCGGTAGCGCCATTCTTCTTTGTAATCTTGAATGCACCTTCTCCTACATTTGCAGTTATATCAACAGTATCGGTATTTACATATTCAATAGAATAATCTCCCGAGTTTGTTCCAAATAATGC
>CAMCUJ010000241.1 GCA_945878965.1 uncultured Clostridia bacterium | reverse complement strand
AAGAATTGAGAGGTTAATTAATATGAAAAAGTTAAAGGTAATGACTATCCTTGGCACACGCCCTGAAATTATAAGACTTTCGGCATGTATCAAGGCTTGCGATAAATATTTTGACCATTGTCTTGTTCATACGGGACAAAACTGGGATTATACATTAAATCAAGTGTTCTTTGAAGAACTCGGTTTAAGAGAACCGAATTATTATCTTGACAGCGTGGGAAAGCATCTTGGGGAAACTATAGGAAATATAATTTCTAAGTCATATGAAATAATAGATAAAGAAAAGCCGGATGCTATTTTGCTTTTGGGCGATACCAACTCGGCACTTTCGGCGATTTCGGCTAAAAGACTAAAGGTTCCGATATTCCATATGGAGGCGGGCAACCGCTGCTGGGACTGGAATGTATCTGAGATGATAAACCGAAAAATTGTTGACCATATCTCCGATATAAATCTTCCATATACAGAGCATTCAAGACGTTATCTGATTTCCGAGGGAATTGACCCAAAGACAATATTCGTCACAGGCTCTCCTATGAAAGAGGTTATATGCGAGCATAGAGAGAAGATAGATAAAAGTGATGTGCTTGAAAGACTGGGACTTGAAAAGCAGAAGTATTTCCTTGTATCTGCACACAGAGAAGAAAATATAGATAACGAGGCTAATTTTATGCAGCTTATGAATTCCATAAACAGAATTGCCGAGGAATATAATATGCCTGTTATATATTCAACTCACCCGAGAAGTATGAAATTTATTGAAAAGAGAGCTTTTAAATTCCATCCTCTTGTAAAGAATTTGAAGCCGTTTGGATTTATGGATTACAATAAGCTTCAGCTTGAAAGCTATTGCGTATTATCGGACAGCGGAACACTTTCCGAGGAAAGTGCAATGCTTGATTTTACGGGAGTTTTAATAAGAACCTCAACGGAAAGACCGGAGGTTTTGGATCACGGCAGTATTATAATAGGCGGAATTAAAGAGGAGGACGTTTTAAAGGCGGTTTCTCTTGCGGTTTCAATGCGTGAGAATTTTGAGCCTGCTGTTCTTGCCGACGATTATACGGATACAAATGTTTCGGTTAAGGTTGTAAAGCTTATACAGAGTTATACTCATATTGTAAATAAGACAGTTTGGCTTAAGGATTAGCAGCCCATTGGCACTTTTGCACACTCATCTGCGGCTGTGCGGCGGCTCTTTGATGCGTGAAATAAATAAAAGCGGTGTAAAAGCCGCTTTTTCTTATGTGAAAACAGAATAATATAAATAGCATTTGGAAAACCTAAGCTTACAAATTAAGAATTATGAATTAAATAGGGTGGGAGCTGCAGTGAAAATTATTGAGGTTTTTGAAAGCAGACCTTATAAAATATCGGCATACATTAATAAAATAATTATGAAAAATAACATAAGCGATATAATTGTTACAACATCATATGCAAAGATGGGAGATATAGCTGTTATATATAATAAAAGCTGTCCTAAGGAAGTGCCGTCTGTATTAATAGTAAACAGTGATTGTGAGTTTATTCGTGAGGGACTGAAATTATGTTCTCCAAGTGTTATAATAGACTGCGGGATTTCTCTTAAATCCAGTGTAACCGCCTCAAGTCTTTCTGACGGTGAGATTAATTATTGTATACAGCGAGGTTTTAAGACGCTTGCCAAAAAAGAAATAGCGCCGCAGGAATTTAAGGTTTTGGAGTTTTCCTCTGAAGAAAATGATATATTTGCTCTCCTTGCCTGCATAACTATGTTACTGCTTGCAGATATTCCTATTGATGAAATTAAGAAGTATAAGTTTTAATATAACAGTGATTAAAATTAAATGTTCTAAACTCAACGCTTAAGAATATACTTAAGAATGTGTAAAGGTAAAATTTACAGTGAATAATCACTGATGATAATTCGGGGAGTGAGAGCATTGAACACTATTTATCAAGAGAATAATTCAGCAACGGTAATCGGACGGATTTCTGAAGCTCCTGTATATTCGCATAAAATTTATGAAGAAAAATTCTATATACTGAGCCTTGATGTTCCGAGATTAAGTGATGTGTGCGACACTATAAAGGTTACTGTTTCGGAGCGGCTTATGTCTGCTGAAACGGATTTAGAAGTAGGAAAATCCATATTGGTTAAGGGTCAGTTCAGGTCATATAACAATACATCGGATATAGGAAATAAGCTTATACTTACGGTATTTGCCAAAGAGCTTGAAGAAGTTGAAGATGTGAATATGTTTACAAATCCCAATGTGGTTCAGCTTAACGGCTATATTTGTAAACCTCCGGTATATAGAAAAACCCCTCTTGGCAGAGAAATTACAGATATACTGCTTGCAGTGAATCGTTCATATAATAAGTCGGATTATATTCCTTGCATTGCATGGGGAAGAAACGCTAAATTTGTTAAGGAGCTTGAAGTCGGAACGAATTTAAAAATAGGAGGAAGAATTCAAAGCCGTACATATCAAAAACGAATTTCCGAAACCGAGAGCATAGAAAAAGTGGCTTATGAAATTTCTGTTTCAAAGCTTGAAGTAGTTCCGGTTACGCAGTGACCTTTCGTAGACATCTTCAATGATGAAAAGTTGTTATAACTAAATCAAGATGTCCCCCGTATCTTAGGCGGCGGGTTCCACTTGATTT
>CAMCUJ010000240.1 GCA_945878965.1 uncultured Clostridia bacterium | reverse complement strand
CTGATACATATACAGATAAGGCTATAATGGCTGAACTTGTAACATATATGAAGGATGATGTTAAAGCAGCCGCAAAGAGCGGTGACTGGTCAGCAGCATTCCCTGAAATGGCATCAGATGTAAGTGCAGTTGGAATAGTTCCGGGTGCAGTTAAGCAGGCAAAAGATAATTATTATTATAGAAACAATATAGAAAAGGCTTTAGAGCTTGGATTATTGAGTAAGACTAAGGATAACTTGTTTAAGCCGACAGCAGAGATGACAGTAGGTGAATTTGCAAGGTCGGTTGAAAAGGTATTCGGACTTGAGGCGAATTCACTGACAAGCTACACAAAGACAGCGGCAGAGCTTGGAATAGCATCTGTACAGGAAGATGGAGTTGCTACATTATCGGAAGATATGGCAGAGCTTTCAGACGATATATATACAGTAACAATAACACAGCCTGAGGGCGGTACAGTTACAGTGTATAATGAAAGTGCTTTCCATACAGCAACTGTTGATATTCCGGCAGATGTTACGGCAAATGCTCAAATAGGTGATAATGATTACTTTACACTTACTGCTCCATCTGAAATAGTTAAAAAGACAGATAGTAACGGTGTATTTACAAACAAAGCAATAACAACAAATGCTATAGAAGTACGTAATAACGGCACAAAGCAGGTTAAGTATACAGCAAAGGCAAGCGGTATTCTAACAGCATATCTAATGTTTAATGATAATAAGGAGATTACTTGTGAGAATAAGACAGACGGAACGATTGTTCAAAAGTATATAAATGATACTGAAATTGCAGGTACAACAAAAGCTAAACAGTACAATGCTGTGACATTCAGTGTAGAGGCCGGTAAGGAATATGAAATTTATACAAACGGCGGAACAGGAAGATTGTTTGGTGTAATGTATGCATCAACAGATTATCCGCAGAGTACGGAATCACTTGATGTAAATGCAGGTGATCTTGTAAGAGTAGTAGCAACACCAAATGAGAACTATTTGAACGGTGCGATTCTTGTAGACGGCGTTGAAAAGGCAAAGGCTAAGGAGTATAAATTTAATGTAACAGGCAATACAACAGTAACAGCTACATTTACGGCAGAACCTGCACTTGTTGAAACAACAGTGATTGCAAGCGATGCTGCACTTACAAGAGAAGCAATGGCAGCAATTATGTATGATGCGTACCTTATGAAGATGGGTAAGGACGAGAACGGCAACTGGAATAAGTATGATTATATGAATCAAAACGGTGGAGTTCCGTCACCGGATGATCCGAACTATGACCCTAACATCAAGTATGAGGGTTCACCATACATCCCATTAACAGGATGGGGAGCTCTTAAGGATATAAATGAAGTTGATGATTCATTATATTCAAAAGTGAAGGAAGTATATAATCTTGGACTTATCAGATCAGAGCAGGGTATAGCAAGAGGTTCAATTGCCTGTGGTAATGTTCTTGAGCCAAAGACAGTTGTAACTCGTGCAAAGGCGGCAAAGGCATTGGTATTTATGTATATACTAACTCAGCCTTTAAATGGTGAGAACCAGTATGTTCCAAACGGTAATCTTGCTGCAACAACAGTTGTAGATGCAATACCTGTACCAAATGCGGATGCTCCGTCGGTACCTGTAAATTAAGACGTTAATATTGATTTAAAATGCAGGGGTGAACGTAGGTTTGCCCTTGCTTTTTAAAGCTTACGCAGAATTAAATAAAAATGAAATCGTTACTTTGCGTTATGATAGTATTCTCATAATGCAGTAACGATTTCATTTATGTTAATAAATAAGCGGGGGCTGCTTAATGTATTATCAGTGTGTCGTGTGTATTTAAGATTTAGATTGATTATTTTAAAAAGTTAAGTTTTTGTAAGAGCTAAATCAGACGCTTTGTCATAATATAACTAAATCAAGATGTCCCCCGTATCTTAGGCGGCGGGTTCCACTTGATTTTTTCGGTGGGAGTACCTTTTTCCCACCGAAAACGTTGAATAACGGCACTCTGCGCCTTATTGAATACCTCTTTTTTAATTTACGGAAATATATGTATCTAAAATATCCTTAAGAGCTGAGGCACTTGAACTGTGACTTCTTGCAATCTGTGCATTTACCTTTACCGCCTGCTCATAAGCTACATTAATCATTTTATGTGCAACTGTATTCGTGAAGAAAATAACTAAATCCGGATTGCCTATCTGCCCCTTGAAATTTCCCGGACATTGCGTAAAAACCTTGCATTTGCAGCCATATCCCTTGCATATGTCCTTATATCGGCAATGCATTCGGTCATGACCTCCTATGATTACTATACTCATCTCTGATTTCTCCTTTTGATGTTAGTTTAAACTAACTGTTAGCTTCAAATTTAGCTTTCGTAATGAAACGAAAGCTTCCTGTAGTTAGTTAAAACTAACTACAGGAAATATTATAGCATACGTAAAAGGTGTTGTCAATAGGGAAAATGAAAAAAATAAATTAGATTGTAGGTTAATATTAATTTTATTAGAAATAGTCTGTATTATTTATCTGCACAAAGAAAATGAAAGAATTGTCTGTTTTTTTGAGTTATCGGAAATCTGTTCAGCAATATGGATTCAAAGTGGCTGAGGTGCTATGAGCGTGCGACGCTTTACGGCGAAATACTGGAGACAATAGACTACA
>CAMCUJ010000239.1 GCA_945878965.1 uncultured Clostridia bacterium | reverse complement strand
ACTCGGAATAATTCTTTCAAGTGATGAGAAGAATTTTATAACCGTCCTAAGAGAGGGATTTTATGAAAGCCTGTATATGGGCAAGATGGTGTTTAGGTCGCTCAGAATGCTTATATCGGGCGAGGTCGGGGTTGAAAATTTATCGGGTCCCGTAGGTGTTATAGGTGTTATGAATGAAAGCATCAGCCTTGGCATTAATAATTTCTTATTCATTGTAGCGTTTATTGCAATAAATATAGGAATAATGAATTTACTTCCGCTTCCGGCACTTGATGGAGGAAGAATTGTATTTGTTTTGTTTGAGCTTATTTTCAGAAGGAATATACCTCGTGATAAAGAGGGAATGATTCATGCGGCAGGAATGATAATTCTTTTCGGAATTATGCTGTTTGCAACATGGAACGATATTGTAAGAATGTTTTCCGGTCAATAATATATAGAATTTATTTTTGATAAAATAAGATTATTGCTTTGAAAACGGTTGACTTATGACTTAAATTATGATATCATAAAAGGAAGAAAAATTTAAGAATTTGCCCGCAGTTAGTGGAAATAAATTATTCACTTAGCGGGTTTAACTTTATTGCACGAGTATTTGTGCAATAGCATATTTACGAACAGATTATAAAATAAAAGCACAGGAGAGATAAAAAATGGCATACTATTATGAAGAACCATCAAGAACATTCGGAGAATATCTTTTGGTACCGGGTTATTCTTCAGCAGAGTGCATACCTGCAAATGTAAGTTTAAAGACACCTGTAGTAAAATTTAAGAAAGGCGAGGAGCCTTCTCTTACGATGAATATACCGCTTGTATCTGCTATTATGCAGTCTGTATCCGATGATAATATGGCTATAGCACTTGCTAAGGAGGGCGGTATTTCGTTTATCTACGGCTCACAGACAATTGAAGATGAGGCGGCTATGGTAGCAAGAGTAAAGAGCTACAAGGCAGGCTTTGTTACAAGTGATTCAAATATTACACCTGACAGCACGCTTAATGATGTACTTAAGCTTACAGAAAAGACAGGTCATTCAACGATTGCTGTAACTGCTGACGGAACACCAAACGGTAAGCTTCTCGGTATAGTTACAAGCAGAGATTACAGAGTAAGTCGTATGGAGGGAACAGAAAAGGTTGAAAGCTTTATGACAAAGTTTGAGGATCTTATCTGTGCTGATGCTGACACTACATTGAAGAAAGCTAATGATATAATCTGGGAGCATAAGCTTAATGCACTTCCGATTATTGATAAAGAACAGAATCTTAAGTATATGGTATTCAGAAAGGATTATTCATCTCATAAAGAGAACACAAACGAGCTTCTTGATTCTTCAAAGAGATATGTTGTAGGTGCCGGTATAAATACAAGAGATTATGCCGAGAGAGTTCCTGCATTGGTTGAGGCGGGAGCAGATGTATTATGTATAGATTCTTCTGAGGGATATTCTGAATGGCAGAAAATTACTATAGAATTCATCAGAGAGAAATATGGAGATAGTGTAAAGGTAGGAGCCGGAAACGTAGTTGATGCTGAAGGCTTCAGGTTCTTGGCTGATGCCGGTGCAGATTTCATAAAGGTAGGAATAGGCGGAGGCTCTATTTGTATTACAAGAGAGCAGAAGGGTATCGGACGTGGACAGGCTACAGCACTTATTGATGTAGTTGCTGAAAGAGATAGATATTTTGAAGAAACCGGAGTATATATTCCGGTATGCTCTGACGGTGGTATAGTTCACGATTATCATATGACATTGGCACTTGCAATGGGTGCGGATTTCATTATGCTTGGAAGATATTTCTCAAGATTTGACGAGAGTCCTACAAACAAGGTAATAATAAACGGTAATTATATGAAAGAGTATTGGGGCGAGGGTTCAAACCGTGCGAGAAACTGGCAGAGATACGATATGGGAGGAGATAAGAAGCTTTCCTTTGAAGAGGGTGTAGATTCCTATGTTCCGTATGCCGGAAGTCTTAAGGATAATGTGAATGCGTCACTAAGCAAGGTACGCTCTACAATGTGTAACTGCGGTGTGCTTAATATTCCTGACCTTCACAAGAATGCTAAAATGACATTGGTTTCATCTACAAGTATAATTGAGGGTGGACATCACGACGTTGTACTTAAGGATAATAAGCAAGTATTATAACTAAATCAAGATATCCCCCGCCTTTAAAGGCGGGGGGTTCCACTTGATTTTTTCGGCGGGAGTACCTTTTTCCCACCGAAAACGTTGAATAACGGCGCTCTGCGCCTTATTGAATTGGTATGGGCGAACTGTGTTTGCCCATGCGAAACTTTTATATTATCATTTTTTTATTTGTCAATACATTTAAAAATTAATCTTCAAAATCAAACAGGTTAGAATTATACACTTCATTCATAAGACGTATGCCGAGTGAAAATGAGGCTTTTAATATTGTTTGAGTTTCCATATCTATAACTAAATCAAAATGTCCTCCGTATTTTAGGCGGCGGGTTCCACTTGATTTTTTCGGTGGGAGTACCTTTTTCCCACCGAAAACGTTGAATAACGGCGCTCTGCGCCTTATTGAAATGAGGCAATAAGCTTAAAATAAAATATCAAATCAAATAAAATTGTATCACAACAAAATAATAAACAAAAATTCGTAAATTCTATTGACTTTTTTATTAAAATGTGATATCTTTAA
>CAMCUJ010000238.1 GCA_945878965.1 uncultured Clostridia bacterium | reverse complement strand
GCAACGACACCTATAAGTATTCTTGGCACCATACATACGATTATACTGGCAAAGTTGCCATGCATATCGCCCACACTATAAAATGGTGAGAAAACAAATGAGGTTACATTCGGATTAAATGTGTTATTTATCATACTTGTTATACCGAATACTGCACCTAAAAACGCACCTTTTTTTGGTCCCAGCACTATCGCGCCTATTATTACGGGGATATGAATAATGGTGGCATTCATAAATCCGAGGGGTATGTAACCCAGATATGGCACAAATGCCATAGCAATAATAATTGCGGTAAACATAGCTGTCATCACCATTTCTTTTGTTTTCAAACTTTTGTCTTTCACTTTAAACTCCTTCTGCGCATATGCGCATTGATGTTATCGCTCCTTCCGGATACAATACAAGGATATTATAATACCCTGTGTCAAATTCAACAAGGAGTTTTTAGCAAAACTATTAACTCAAAGCTCTTACCCGTATTCTTTTCATATTCCGCATTTTATTTTTCACATCTTCATCAGGAATCCTTGATTCGCATATTTTCTGCAAAGCCTTGTTATAAGTAAAATCATCCAGATTATTATCCCTTTTTAAAAAATCATATGTCACTTTTGGAAATGTTACAAAACATTCCGCCAGCAGCCACGCTGCCGCCATCTGCGCATAATACCCCTGTGCAAACGGTCTGTTGACACTGTCAAAAATTTCTTTCGTATATCTTCCAAAATCACCTGTGCTGTTTTCTCCGTTTTCCCCTATATCAATCAATCCCACCGACCTTTTTCTTGATACTTTGACACCGTGCTCGTTAATCTTAACATAGTGGTCAAGAAGCAGTATAAGCCCCACCCTTACTTCAAATTCTTTGTCCGAATAAATATATTTTTTTATATATTGATACATTTCTTCAGGATATTTTTCACATATAGTATATGATACGCAAAGGCTGTCGCACACCGACCAGTTATCCACCTGCGGTACCAGACTGTACAGCATCAGCTTGGCTTTCTCCAAATTATTTTCCCGGCTGCAGCCATAGCCTGCTACCATAGCCTCAAGCATAACCTCTTCAAAATATTCATTGTCCCCAAATGTACTTTCCCAATCACCGGCTTTCACTATCTCTTTAGCCATGGCTCTAAGCTGTGGCTGCCTGACTCCCAGCAGTGGCTTGCTCTCCGGTATAAGTGATTTTGAAAAATCCCTGTACTTCTCGTCTGCCATAGTTCTTAACTTATCTTTTATATCTTTTCTCACGATATTCTCCATCCTAATCTATTTTTATTGCATTATACTATACAATTATCTTATTACACAATCGTGTTACACCATTTTCTTTTTACTTGACACTTTTGGCAATTAGTTAGAAAATGTATATCAAACGGAAGATATTACAAATCTATTGACATAAAGGAGGCTTACAATGAAAACTGGAATTGTTTTTGAGGGTGGCGCTTTTAGAACTATCTTTTCCTGCGGTGTTATGGATGCGTTTCTTGAAAAAGATATTATGCCGGATTATATGATTGGAGTATCAGCAGGTGCCGCATACGGCGTATCCTACGCTTCCAAACAGCAGGGTCGTAACTTAAAGCTTATTCTTGATTACTGCAACGATAAAAGATATATGGGTGTCAACAACCTCTTAAATCCTAAAAACCGTTGCTTTTACGGATTGAAATTTGCTTATGAGACTATTCCAAATGAACTTCTGCCCTTTGACAAAGATACTTTCGACAGCTACGAGGGTGAATTTTATGCTGTTGTAACCAACGTAGAAACGGGAAAACCTGAATATATGCGCTATACTACCGACGAAGTTCCAAGCAAAATTCTTCAGGCAACCTGTGCGCTGCCTATGCTTTTCCCATACATATATATTGACGGAACCCCTTACCTTGACGGTGGTTTAAGTGATTCCATTCCTTTTGAAAAAGCATTTGCCGACGGTTGCGACAGAGTTGTGGTTGTTCTCACAAGAGAAGCCGGATATCGCAAAAAAACCACTGCTTCCACCAAGCTTGTGGCAAGGGCTTATCTCAAATATCCGGAACTTGCCAAAGACCTTGTAAAACGTGCAGGACGCTATAACCGCTGTCTCAAAAAGCTTGAAAAGCTTGAAAAAGAAGGCAAGGTAATTGTCATCAGACCCGAAAATACAAAAGGTTTCTCAAGAATGGAGCGCAACAAAGAAAAAATCTTGAATCTCTATGATGACGGATATTCAAAAGGTATTGCCATCGCTCAAAAAGTGAAAGATTTCTATGGCATGAACTAATTATTGCAATTATAATGTAGTCAGATAACAATATGGCATTGAATGCCTATGAAGGGAGATACTATATGTTTAAGTTTAACAATGAAGTAACCGTTACTAATTGCGAGCCGGGTGTTACCCGTAAAATTCTTTGCTATTCAGAGGATTTGATGATGTGTGAAATCTCATTTCAGAAAGGTGCCAAGGGCAACTTCCATAAGCATGAACATCTTCAGATTACTTACATAGCCAAAGGCAGCTTTGAATTCACCATTGGCGGGGAAACTAAAATCGTAAACCAAGGCGACAGCGTTTATATGCCTTCCAATGTAGAGCACGGTGTTACCTGCCTTGAGGAAGGTATTCTTGTAGATGTATTTAATCCAATGCGCAAAGATTTTCTGAAATAAAGTTTCCTATACGGATTAGGGTGT
>CAMCUJ010000237.1 GCA_945878965.1 uncultured Clostridia bacterium | reverse complement strand
TACAATACTGTCTAAATCCTCATCTGTATAAGGAAACGGCATCTCATCAAGCGAACTAAACATTTCACCCTGCAAAACCAAACGGTTATCTGGAGGATTGCACAAAAGCTTTGAAACTGTAATCTCTCCCTCTCCGCAGACTATATAGTCTATAAATTCATTTTTCTTCAAAATGTTTTCAGCGTCAAAGGATACCTCGGGTCCGCCAAGCAGTATCTTACAATCCCTTTTAACCATTTTAAGCCGTTCTGCAATTTTAAGCACATATTCAATGTTCCAGATATAACACGAAAACGCATATATATCCGCATTTTTCATATATAATTTTTCAAGCACATTAAAATACGGCTCATTTATCGTATATTCTTCAAATTCACAGTCAATACCCTTTTTTATGCAATAACGGGTAAGATATCTTACAGCAAGATTAGTGTGAACATACTTGGAATTTATCGCAGCAAATAATGTATTCATTACTCGGCTAAGCTTCCGTAACCCGGCTTTTTATAAACCGTATCAAGCTTATCTACTATTTCGGGGTTATACACCTTTTCTTCCCACTCCTGTGGATCATATTCCTCTATTGCAACAGAAAAATGCTCAGCACCTCTGCCTGTAAGCTCAACCGCCTTTTTAACTATCTCATCTGCAAATTCCTGTTTCTGCTGCTCTGTTCTGCCCTTAAACCATTTTACAACTATATGCGGCATAATTATTATCCTCCAAACTTAATTTAAATTTCGATTTATTATTTAATCTACTATCTCTATATTTTCAAGCTGTGCTCTGAAGCTCTCACGAATTGACTTTAAATACTCAGCTCTGAGTTTTGCCTGCTCCTGCTTTTCTTCATCTGTTAAGCCTTCTTCGCTCTTTGACTTTCTGTACAGCTCATTTATTCTCTCAATTCTGCTTTTTTCCATAAACTATCTCCAATTTAAATTTTGGTTAATACACTTATCTGTTCTTAAGAAATTTCTCAAGCACAGAAACTGTATTTTTAATTGCTTCTTCCGCAAACACCTCATAACTCACAGACGCTGCCTCATCTCCGTTATCGGAAATTGAACGAAGTACACAAAAATCAACATTGTTAATATAACAAACCTGACCTATACTTCCGCCCTCCATCTCATATGCGATAGCTCCGAATGTTTCTGTTATTTCCTCAGCCTTTTCTCTGTCGCATATAAACTGGTCGCCTGTCGCAACAATTCCACGTTCATAAGGTATGGTTTTAATATCCTCAAGAGCCTTTACAATTTCAGATGAAACCTTTTCACTGCACGGAATTTCAACAATGTTAATTCCGCCAATCTGACCCTTTTTATCTCCTATGGCAGAAGTATCAAAATCGTGCTGAACAACAGCTGAGGCAACTACGATTTCTCCGACCTTAAGCCTCTTATATCCGCCGGCAACTCCTGTGTTAATTATAAATTCCGGACTGTATTTTGAAATAAGAGTCTGAGTGCATATTGCCGCATTAACCTTACCGACGCCTGCAACCGCAACTACAACATTATGACCGAGAAGCGTTCCCACATTAAATTCAAGAGTACCTATTTTCTCAGTTTTGCAGAAATCCATCATTTCCTTGACAGCCGCAACCTCCTTAGGCATTGCCCCGATAATTCCTATAACTCCGCCTTTACTGTATTCTAAATCCTTTTCGGTTATATCCTTAATCTTACTCAAATATTCTTTAGCCTTAATTCTCGCAAGATTTACGTCAAGATTACGATAATTTCCGCATTCTATCTCACTTTCGCCCGGCATCGCACCGTCATAAACAGATATATCCTCAAGCACCTTCTTTATAACCCTTATAACCTGAGCATTATCCGCATTTCTTACAAGCAGATAAAAGCCTGTTTGACAACCCATAGGTCCAAAATATATAACATCATCGGCAATCTCGGAATTTCTCACAAAGGTTGCAAACAAATGCTCTAACGAATGCATTGTAGCATTATCCATAAGGCTGCCCGTGTTCGGCTTTTCCATTCTCATATCATATGTTGTAATATCTCCGTCAATTCTTGAAATATACACACCCTCATTTATAAATCTATGGTCAACTGTAAAGCTTGCTATTTTATTCATATCGAATATCCCCCATTTTTAATACTACTCAGTTTTTATTCTGTCAATAATTCCGTTTATAAGAAGTGCAAAGCTTTCCGAAACATCCTTACCTGTATTTAAAACCTCACTATGATTAAGCGACTGCTCCGAATTAATTCCTGCCGCATAATTTGTAACACATGAAATAACAAGCGTATTAATTCCGCACTGAGCCGCAGCAATAACCTCAGGAACGGTTGACATTCCCACAATGTCTGCACCAAGAACTCCGAGCATTCGGACTTCTGCCGGTGTTTCATACTGCGGTCCGCCCATAAAAGCATATACTCCTTCATGTATATCAAATCCAAAGCCGTAAGCAACTTCTTTTGCGATTTCCACAAGACTTGGAGAATACGCTTTTGTCATATCAACAAATCTTGGTCCAAGCTCGTTTATATCAAAGCCTCTTAAAGGACTGTCAGCCGTAAGCTTTATATGGTCAACTACGGTTACAAAATCGCCAACGCTGTATTCCTCATTAATCGTTCCTGCCGCATTCGTCATTATTATTGTATTTACACCTATCTGCTTAAGCACCCATACCGGAAATGCTATCTCGTTCATAGTAT
>CAMCUJ010000236.1 GCA_945878965.1 uncultured Clostridia bacterium | reverse complement strand
CTCCCCGGATGCGCCTCTAAGATAGTAGATATGTGCAAAAAAACAGGAGTAATATTTACCCCTGCAGGCGCAACTCATCCCAAGGGATATAACAAAAATGACAATGATATTCGCATCGCGCCTTCTTTTGCAACTGAAAGTGAGATCAAAACGGCAATATATATACTTTCGCTGTGCACAAAGATCGTAAGTATTGATCACTTGTTGGAGAATAAAAAGGAGAACAACTTATGCTAAGACATTTGCTTGAATCGCATAATTTTACAAAGGACGAAACAGAATCATTACTGATGGTTGCCGAAAATATTTCTAAGCAACCCGAAGAATACAGAGAATTGGCAAAATACAAACGCCTTGCAACGTTATTTTACGAATCAAGCACTCGCACAAGGATATCATTTGAAACAGCTATGCAGAAATTGGGCGGAGATGTCATTGGCTTTCCGTCGGCAGAGGTTTCAAGCGTGAGCAAGGGCGAATCTGTTGAAGATACAATTCGGGTTATACAGTGTTATGCGGACATTGTCGCTATGCGTCACAATAAAGAAGGTATGGCAAGACTTGCATCGGAATATTCCCGAATACCTATAATAAATGCAGGTGACGGAAGCAACGAGCATCCTTCACAAACCATGCTCGATCTATATACAATAAAGCAAAGACTTGGAAGGCTCGACAATTTTGTTATCGGATTTTGCGGCGATTTAAAATTCGGCCGTACAGTTCATTCTCTTACACAAATTCTGAATAAATACTACAGCGGCATCGAATTCTATTTTATATCTCCCGAAGAGCTAAAAATGCCCGACCGTTTCTTAGAAAAAAACATGAAATATACGGAAGTAAACGATCTGGAAACAACGATAGATAAATTAGATATTCTATATATGACAAGGATCCAGCAGGAACGATTTTCAAGCAAAGAAGAATATATGCGGTTCAATGGCGTCTATGTGTTGGACGAAGACAAAATGAAGCACGCCAAAAACAATATGGCTGTTCTGCATCCGTTCCCAAGAGTCAATGAGATCACGCTCGGAGTTGATAAAGATCCCCGTGCGGCATACTTCGATCAGGTTCAAAACGGTTTATATGTAAGAATGGCATTGATCATGGCTTTATTGGGAATAAAGGACCCTATAAGCGGCCAATTTATCTTAAACTAATCAATAAATAGATCCCCTACCGACGCTGTTGAAAGCAGTCGAGAGGGGATTTTCATTTAATGTGTTCTGCTCGTTTTTTCGTTCATTATAGATCGCATTCATCATTGGAAGTATCAGAGAATAGTCACCGCTTTTAACAGCATCTCCAAAACTTTCAATACGAAGGTTCTTGTCATTTATCCGGCTGCCTTCTATTTTCGACATAGAATCAAATATTTCAAGCAGCTTTTCTTTTAAAGAACAGGATGCAGGCACATTTCCAATCTGTCAACAGGAACAGACGGTGCTCTTTTGGCTATTTATATATAAAATGATCACATTAACCCGTCGTACTTCTCCTAAAAACAACAGGCGTAATTACCTTGTGAACAGGCGTTTCAAGAGGTGTTGGCTTCCGCTTTTTTCTCTCGTTAATTTGCATCATGAGCAGCTCCATCGCCTCATTTGCCATTGCATCTATCTGCTGACCGACTGTGCTTATAGGGATAACAGCTTCTTTTGAAATAGAGGAATTGTCAAATCCGACTATCTTGTAATCCTCGGGCAGCCTGCCATATTTTCTGATAATAATATTAAGCAGTATATTTGCATGGGTGTCGTTTGACATAAAAATACCCTTGCATTTTTCGCTGTATTTTTTCTCGATATTTTCAAGCAGCCCTTCAATTACAGAGGAGGTTTCGGAGTAACTGTTTCCCATATCCGTCAGGATAAGCTCATGGGGAATATTTCGCTCCTTGCATATATCGCAGAAGCCCGTTATTCTGCCATAGGAGGGAACATCCTTTGAAACGTCCGAATTTATGTGGATAAGCACATCGCAGCCGCTTTTTACAAGCATACCTGCTGCCTGCACACCGCCCATATAGTTGTCCGTGTTTACGCTGCAAACATATTTGTCCTCACGTTCAACAGTTACTATCGGCACATTATATGAAGCAAGCTCCTCCGAGGGAATGGTGTGGCTTAAAATTATCATTCCCTCAATTTTGTAGGCAAGCAGCTCCGCAATATATTTTCGCTCGGTGTCCTTGTTTTCGTTGCCTGCAAAAACAAGAAACTTATAGCCGTATTTATCGTATGTGGAAAGTATTTTATCCAATACTTCCGAATAATAATGCAGAAAAAGATTAGGTACGATTATGCCGATAAATTCAGTCTTTCCGTTTGCAAGGATACGGGCAACCTTGTTTTCCTTGTAATCGAGGGCAACGAGAGCATCTGCAATTTTTTGCTGATTTTCAAGGGTCAGCGAGTCGGGATCGTTGAAATATCTTGATATTGTAGTCTTTGAAAATCCCGTATATTCAGCTATATCATTAAAGGTTACATTCTTTTTCATACGAAAGCCTCCTTGATACTATCTTATCACAAAAGCCCCGTGATTTCAATAGTGTAACCGGTAAAGTAACCGGTTTTGTGGAATAGGTACAAAAGATAAAAATATCTTTGAACATTTTTAATGAAGATGGAAAAATGCTATTGACATATGACGGTATTGGGGTTATACTGTAAGCATAAAGTAACCGGTTACT
>CAMCUJ010000235.1 GCA_945878965.1 uncultured Clostridia bacterium | reverse complement strand
TTGTCGGCGAAGGTTCGGTAACATTTTCATTATTTATATCTTCAATTCCCGAATCTGCTTTCTCATTTAAATTTTTATCAGCATCGCTTTCCTCTTTGTCAGAAAACATATCCTCGTTTCCGACATAAAGCTTATCTGTACGATAATTTAAAACAGCGTGTTCATAATCCGTGATACCTTTTTTATCAAGTATTCTCTTGATTACTCCCATTTTATATTCAAATGTATCAAGCGAACCTATATAAATGTATAGTCTGTTATCATATGACAGTTTTATATCCTCATTGTTTTCTATATTGATTTCATTGGTTCGGTTAAGAAGTCCTAAGGACTCAAGTACCTTTGCACATTCAAGACCTTCCGTAAAAAGACGGTTTCTCGATTTATGAAGAAAATCACCCGCTTTATAATCATCTGCTACAATTCCGGTAATAAGAGGTATCCCCTTATCAGGGTTAAAGCTCTCCGCCTTCTCAAGAAGCTTTCCTTCCTTATTAACTATCCATAAATTTTCATTGCTCCCTATATAAGCAATAGGTGTTGTTTCGGTAACTCTGATATTTATTTTATTCGGGAGTGTTCTCCAAACCTTGTATGTATCAACATACGAAATTTCGGAAATATTATTCTCCGCACGTTTAACACTGCTCATAAATAAATTATCACCGTTATTAATTCCGGATACTTTAATTATTTCTTCAGACGGAACAACACTGTTTCCTGTGCAGTTTATCTCTGCAATATTAAAGTAATCCGATGTATAAAGCATATATACACCCGTAACAAGCAAAGCAAATATAAAGGTAAAGAAAACAAATCTTTTAAATAAATTTTTTCTTCTCTTTTTCTTTTTTTCCGCCCTATGTCGTCTGTAAATTTCCTGTGCAGTTTCTCTGTCCATAATCTTTTTCTTCCTTTTTAGCAGTTTTTAGCGTAGATCAGTATTTAAATTTCCCCGTCAAAGTTTCACCGCTTAGATATTCTTTGTTAATTACGCATTATTTCAAGCATCAATTCCAATTTCTTCAACCTCGGCTCCAAGTTGCGAAAGCGTACCGGCTAAATTTTCATAGCCACGCAATATATATTCATAACCTGAAATCCGAGTTTCACCCTCAGCCGAAAGTCCTGCAATAACAAGAGCTGCACCGCCTCTTAAATCCTTTGCTGTAACTTCATTTCCGCAAAGCTTTGAAGCACCGTTAATTATAGCAGTTTTTCCGCTGTAGGTTATATCAGCACCCATTTTCACAAGTTCATCAATATACTTGAATCTGTTTTCAAACACATTCTCAATCAAGCAGAACCTACCCTCAGCCGTACAAAGCACCGAACATATAATCGGCTGTGCATCAGTTGGAAAATCCGGATACGGTGCTGTCTGTATAACACAACTGCCGCTAAGCCTCTCCGAAGACTTAACCCTTATCGAATTTTTGAATTCTCTTACTTCAGCTCCAAGCTTCATAAGCTCATCCATAACCGCACTTATATGATTATATTTTGTGTTTTCAATACTGATATCACCACCGCATGCCGCAGCAGCACATGCATAAGTTACAGCGGTAATTCTATCCGGAATCAGAGTATGGACGGTTGAAGAAAGCGTATTAACGCCGTGAATTTTAATTATAGCAGTTCCCGCACCGCTTATATTTGCTCCCATACCGTTTAAAAAGTTCTGTAAATCTATAATTTCCGGCTCCCGTGCAGCATTTAAGATAACAACCTCTGCATCCGATTTAGCTGAAAGAAGCATAATATTCTCCGTTGCTCCGACGCTTGCGAACTCCAGATTAATAACCGATGATTTAAGCTTATCAAGTGTACAAAACAAATGGTTTCCGTTTTCGCTGAATTTAACACCCAAATCCTTAAACGCTTTTATATGTAAATCAATAGGACGACTTCCTATTTCACAGCCACCCGGCATTCCGATAACCGCAGAACCGGTACGGCTTAAAAGCGAACCTAAAAATATCACGGATGAACGCATTTTTCTCATTAGACAATCAGGAATTGTATTTGACGAAATGTTCTTTGAATTAACATAAATCATATCATCGTTCCAAAAAGCCGTAAGCCCCAAGTGTTCTAATATCTGAACTGCATTTTCCACATCGCTGAGATGAGGACAATCATAAATTATACTGTTATCCGAATTAAGCACAGCCGCTGCAAGTATCGGAAGCACCGAATTTTTCGCTCCTGTAACCCGAACCGAACCAAATAGCTTATTGCCTCCGTTTATTTTTAAACCTTTCATTCAGAATGCCACCTCCATAAGCAATTTAAATCTGTAAACTTCAGTTCTTGTTTTACATATTATGCATTTATAAAAGCTTATGTTACTTAGCAATATGCCAAGATTAGATGTATACTCTCTAAATAAAGTTTAAAAATAAATCTATCTTTCATCAAGATATTATGCAGATTAATTTGATATTCGCATACATATAATAATATCAAATTTTTTTTCCTTTTGCAACATAATTATTAAAGAATTCTACATAAAATTTTTAAAAATTTTATGCATTGCTTAGTGCGACATTTAAAGTAAATAATAAATGAACAATACAAAACAAGCGACCATAAATAAATGACCGCCTGTTCAAAGTAATTCAATAATGCGCAGAGCACCGTTATTCAACGTTTTCAGTAAAAAAAGGTACTCCCACCGAAAAAATCAAGTGGAACCCGCCGCCTTTAGAGGCGGG
>CAMCUJ010000234.1 GCA_945878965.1 uncultured Clostridia bacterium | reverse complement strand
TGTTTTTTCATAGTTAAAATAAAGTTCCTTTCTGTAAAGCTCAGCAGTTTTCGTCGTCGTCCGATGAAACTTCAAATTTATAGCCTATACCTCTTATTGTTTTGATATATCTGCTACATTCAAGCAGTTTAGATCTCAGTTTTTTTACGTGAGTGTCTATAGTTCTGACATCTCCGAAGTAATCATAGTTCCACACATTATTTAAAATTTTATCACGTGAGAGTGCAATTCCTTTGTTTTCGGTCATATAGGTAAGGAGTTCAAATTCTTTAAAGCTGAGTTCCACGGGTTTGCCGCAGACAGTAACCGTATGTGCTTCTTTGTTTATTTCAAGCTCGCCAAGCTTTTGAACATTACTATTTTGTGAATTTGTACGTTTTAAAATTGCATTTACCCGTGCTACAAGTATCTTTGGACTGAACGGTTTTGAAATATATTCATCAATTCCGAGCTTAAAGCCTGTAAGCTCGTCCGCTTCTCCGTCAAGAGCTGTGAGCATAATTATAGGCACATTTGAAAACTTTCTTATATATTTGCATACTTCCCAGCCGTTCATTTTTGGCATCATTATATCAAGAAGTATAAGGTCTATGGATTTTTGTGATGAAAATATTTCAATGGCCTTTTCGCCGTTCTCCGCTTCTATTACATTATAACCCTGAATCTTAAGAAAGTCTTTTATTATTTTTCGCATTCTTTCCTCATCATCAACTACCAAGATATTTATCATAGCGTTTTCAACCTTCCTTAAACTATATGTTAAAATATTTATCGGTTATTTCAATATTATTATAACATATAATTATGAATTTTTCGTGAAATACTATTCTTGATAAATATACATATTTTTACTTACAAAAACTGTGCTTGACGAGGGCATAAAAGAATGATATAATAAATAAATTAAAGTAAATTTCAACTGCGTACATATGTCTGTGATGTATGCAAAAAAATATCAAAAATATTGCAGACGAAAGGACTGTAGCTGTATGACAAGAGAAGAAAAGCAGAATAAAATTGTTGAAATACTTCATGAGAATTGCAGAACACCGCTTGAAGAGATAAAGAATGCCGTCGGGGCTGATTCTCTGGCGGAGGTCGGTGAAATGATTGACGAGCTTATGGAAAAGAGAGTAATCTTAGGCTACGGTGCGATTGTGGACTGGGATAAGCTTGAAAATTACGATAATGTGGTTGCATATATTGAGATTAAGGTTACGCCTCAGAGGTACAAAGGCTTTGACAGGATTGCAGAAAGAATATACCGCTATGATGAGGTAAAGGAGCTTAACTTAATCAGCGGAACTTATGATTTCGGCGTTACTGTTGAGGGCAAAAATATAAAGGATATTTCACTTTTTGTATCCGAGCATCTTGCACCTATGGAATCTATAATAGGAACTGCGACTCATTTTGTGCTTAAGAGATATAAAAAGGACGGAATAGTTATATGTGAGCCTCCGAAGGATGAAAGGGAGGTTATATCAATATGAGTTTTGAGCCGTCAAGGTTTTTGAATGATACGGTAAAAAGCATGCCGCCGTCCGGAATACGAAAATTCTTTGATATTGCGGCGGAGATGAAAGACGCTATATCTCTCGGAGTCGGCGAGCCTGATTTTATAACTCCGTGGCATATCCGTGACGAGGGTATTTATTCGCTTGAAAAGGGATATACGCACTATACTTCAAATTCGGGTCTTAAGGAACTCAGAACGGAAATTTCAAACTATATGAAAAGGCGTTTCGATTTAACCTATGACCCACTGACTCAGAGCATTGTAACTGTCGGAGGAAGTGAGGCTATTGACTTATTTCTGCGGTCTGTAATTGAACCGGGTGATGAGGTTTTAATCCCTGAGCCGTGCTTTGTCTGTTACAGGCCTATAACAAGGCTTTGCGGCGGTATTCCCGTTCCGATTGTAACCAAGGAGGAAAACGAGTTCAGACTGACTAAGGAGGAGCTTAAGGCGGCAATTACACCTAAGACTAAGGTTCTGATACTTCCGTTTCCCAATAATCCGACCGGTGCTGTTATGAGAAAGCAGGATCTTGAGGATATTGCGGAGGTTATTCGTGATACTGATATAATGGTACTTGCGGATGAGATTTATGCGGAGCTTACATATAATATGAAGCATACTTCAATTGCGAATATTGACGGAATGTATGAGAGAACAGTAATTGTAAGCGGATTTTCAAAGTCTTACGCAATGACAGGCTGGCGACTTGGCTATGCACTCGGTCATCCCGTAATTATAAAGGCTATGACTAAGGTTCATCAGTTTGCTATAATGTCTGCACCGACTACTGCACAGTATGCGGCGATTGAGGCGCTTAAAAACGGTGACTCTGACATTGAGATGATGCGTGATGAATACAACGAAAGACGAAGAGTTATAGTTGACGGATTCAGAAATATGGGACTTGAATGCTTTGAGCCAAACGGTGCTTTTTATGCGTTCCCGTCCATTGAAAGAACAGGACTTAAATCGGATGAATTCTGTGAAAAGCTTCTTTATGACAAAAAGGTTGCGGTAATTCCGGGAACTGCCTTTGGTGAAAGCGGCGAGGGCTTTATAAGATGCTCCTATGCGTATTCGATTGAACAGATAAACGAGGCATTAAACAGAATAGAAAGCTTTGTTAAGGAATATATAAAATGATGGACAACATTATTGAAAATATTAAAGAGATATTTGATGACGATATATTAAAAG
>CAMCUJ010000233.1 GCA_945878965.1 uncultured Clostridia bacterium | reverse complement strand
AAATAATTCCGAAAATAATTCTGCATTGCCCGAACCAAGAGCCGTATTAACTGAGAAAAATTCGGAGGAAGTTACAGAAGAAAGTACAGCGGATTATGGAAATATGCTTATGTATTCATTAGACGGTTCTCCTGTTTTGGGTAGTGGAAACAGCTCTGAGAATAGTGAAAATTCCGATGCTGATGTAAACAGCCCTGCACCGGCAGCAGCATCGGTTCTAAATGAAGGCAAAGAAGATTCAACGGGTGCTATCAGCGGAGGCGGAGGCTCTGTTGGTTTTGGTGTTTCCGGAATGAATACTACCGAAGATGTAAAGTATTACATTGATGTATATTCTTTGGAGCGAAGCAAAATTGAAAATTCAGTATATAAGGAAATGCTTGTTCAGAATGATAACGGAATATACGAACTTTGTCTGACTGATGATGAATATAATAATTTATGCACAGAACTTAGCTGTACACCGAAATTCGTTCAGACGAAGGTTATGGACACATTTGATGGCTATAATGTAATTATTGAAGTGCATTGAGCTGAAAGTTAAAATATTAGATGATTTTCAATATATGTAAGATAATGTTTTATTCAAGCTTTCGGTTCTCTTCATTTTTAAATAAGAAAAGAGATGAAAATACAAATAATGAAGAAATATGATAAAGAGATTGTATTTACCGTTTTAAATATGGCGGTTCCGGCTATAGTTGAGTCATTTTTTGTCGCATTTGCCGGTTTGGTAGATTCGTTTATGGTAAGTACGCTCGGTTCAAATGAGGTGGCGGCAGTAGGACTTACAACACAGCCTAAATTTATAGGTCTTGCGGTGTTTTTGGCAATAAATGTTTCAATTACTGCACTCATTGCAAGGCGTTACGGCGAAGAAGACAGAGAGGGTGCTAACAGCATTTTGACATCGGCACTTTCGCTTGTTGTAGGTTTGTCAATACTTCTCGGAGCGGTTCTTGTTATATTTGCTCCGGATATTATGAAACTTTGTGGGTCAACTCCCGAAACTCATAATAGTGCTGTGCTTTATTATCGAATTATTATGGGTGGTATGATATTTAACTGTATTCAGATGGGAATTAACTCCGCACAGCGAGGAACAGGAAAAACGAAAATTACAATGCGTACCAACATTACATCTAATACAGTTAATATAATATTTAATTATCTGCTCATCAGCGGTAAGCTTGGCTTTCCGGCACTTGGAATTAAAGGTGCGGCATTTGCGACCGTGCTTGGAACTGTAGTTTCCTGTATTATGAGTATTATTTCTATAACAAAGAAAGACAGCTTTATAAGTATTCCGTACATAATAAAAGAAAAAATACGTCCGTCAGTGATTGCGTTTAAGAATATCATAAAGATAGGCTACGGCGTATTTTTTGAACAGCTTTTAATGCGTATAGGCTTTATGATGACGGCGATTATGGCGGCAAATCAAGGAAATTCGGCAATGGCGGCTCATCAGGTGGGAATGAATATAATGGGACTTACATTTTCGTTCGGCGACGGTCTTCAGACGGCGGCTGTTGCCTTAATCGGAAAAAGCCTTGGAAAGGAAAATCAGGAGCTTGCAAAGGAATACGGCAGTGCCTGTCAAATGATAGGCGGAGTTATTTCGGTAGTGCTTGCAGTTATATATTTCTTTGGTGCAAGACTGCTTATGAGTCTGTTCTTTAAAGAGCCTGAGATTGTGGAAATTGGTATAGGAATTATGTACGTTATTATAGTTGTTGTACTGTTCCAGATACGGCAGGTAGTTCATATGGGTTGTCTTCGTGGTGCAGGCGATACGCTTTATACAGCTATTGCGTCTACGATAAGTGTTACAATTATACGTACGGTTTTTTCGTATCTCGGCGGTTATGCATTTGGATTTGGCATTATCGGAATATGGATGGGTGTGCTTGCTGACCAGATTTCAAGATATTTGTTTGCGGCAATACGTTTTAAAGCCGGAAACTGGGTTAAAATACGAATTTGATGAAATGTGAAAATATAAAGTTATACTTTTATTAAAAATAAATAAAAATACTTGACATAAATATTCCTTTGTGATATACTATTATGGTAATATAACCTATGGCTTAGTTTAAGGGCTGAGGATTCACCGCCTTGTACAAAGCTGTAAGGGGATAAAATTTTAAAATTTTTATGAGGTGAAAGAAAAATGCTAAAGCAGGTAAAACAGGAAATTATTCAGAAGTACGCTATGCACGAGGGAGATACAGGTTCTCCTGAAGTTCAGATTGCTCTTTTAACAGAGAGAATTAATCATCTTAACGAGCATCTAAAGGTTCACAAGAAGGATCACCACTCAAGAAGAGGTCTTTTAAAGATGGTTGGTGTACGCCGCAATTTCCTTAACTATTTGATGAAGAACGATATTTCAAGATATCGTGCTATCGTTGAAAAATTAGGTCTTAGACACTAAAATATTTAAGTCTTTGTCGCTCTATGTGCGGCAAAGACTTAATTCGTATTTACAATATAGTTGTTTTATGTCAATTTAAGCAATGTCGGTTCTAATTAAGATAATTGATTTTGTATTAAGCAGGCATACTTGGTATTGTGAATTTGAAAATATGGAATAATGTATAATAAACATTAAAATTAAAGATAGGGGTTGTGTTTAGCATTTAGTAATATATTGATTTAAGATCTTCAGTATATTACTAAACGCTAAAGCCACAGCCTCATTAAAAAACAGGCAGGAGG
>CAMCUJ010000232.1 GCA_945878965.1 uncultured Clostridia bacterium | reverse complement strand
CTCTTTCTGTGAATTTATAAACGATACTTTTCTTCCGTTATTTTTGAACTGCTCGTCAAGCGCAGGTTTATTGCCTATTGTAAATGACAACGATTCGATAACACCCTCCTCGCAGAACCATTTTTTTCTTATATCACTGTCAAGGTCGGGCGAATCCAGCTTTACTCCGATAACAAAGGATTTATTTTTGCTTTCCTCATAAAACTCAAGCGCTATATATGAAATAACACTTCCACTGCGATAATACGCGCTGCCTTCCTCTCCTGTTTTACAACGTACATATCCTTTTAAATCACGCTTGCTTTTCTCATTTGCGGCAGGATTAAAACGTCGTGTATTTGTTGTCAATACAAGCTGAATTGCGTCAAGAAGTGTAGATTTGCCGGAGGCATTTTCTCCGCTTATAAGAAACGAGCCATTCACCGGAATTGTTTCATTGTTAAAATAATGCCAGTTTACCAATTTAATTTTCGTCAGTTTCTTCATAGTCTGAGTCGCTTGATTCATCATTGTTTTCACCTCCGCTTGCATATTTTTTAAGTCTTTCATTTGCCCTGTGATATAAGTCATCAACACTTTCCGATGTCACCGCAAGCATAACAGACGGCCATATTTTTATACGCGTATCGGGGTTTGACATATCCGCATCAAGATTACTTATCAAATGATACCGCTTGAAAAGTCCAAGCGAATTACGCATACTTGTTTTATCCAATCTGTTCGTCATTTTTAGCATATTGTATTTATCGTATATTTCATCAGCAACAATTATAACATCCTCTGTCTGTGATAACTGTTTTCTTTTTTCTATGTATAAAACTCGAATAATTAAAAGCAAAATACTCTCAATTTTCTTCAAGCGTATTCTTCCCGTTCCGGCAGGATTATTTAATGATATAACGCCGTATTCCTCGCGTACAATCAGCTCATATCCTATAAACTCAAAAAAATCCGAGAACGCGTCAATATTGTTTATTATATAATGATATTCCGATGCTGTGTCCTTATTCTTTTTCAAAATAAAGCACTCGTTAAGCAGCTTGTTTGCAGCATTCCGAAATTTATCCTTTGGCAGCTCCAAAAATCCGGCTTGATTTTCCATTATTTAACTCTCCTTGTTATTCTGAAATCCCGAAATTGAAATCCGTTTGAATTAATCTTCTCCTCTACGGGTATTATCTCATAATCCGATTTTGCAGATCTACCGTATAAATTTATAAAAATAATTCTTATCATATCACGTCGTGTGTGTATAGCAATATCCGATGCCATAACCTCTTTATTTTCTTTAAGCAAATTGTTTACAAATTCAGATATATTTTTTCTTGAAAAACGATTTTTATTTTTCTCATAAATTGCAATTCTTCTCTGTTTACGCTCCTCCTCTGATACTTCATCAGGGATATATATATCATCAATATCTGTTATTTTTCGAGAAATCGGAATAGGTTTTAACGAACTCTCGCTTAAAAAACCTTGTGGAAATATGTTAAACGCAGAGCATATATCCTCATCGGCATCCTCTGAAAGATTGTGCTGTTCGTCTTTATTAAAATAATCAGCCATCATCTGAAGTATTACGGATATTTTACCTTCCATATTATTTGAATTTAAAAGCAAAAATTTAGCCCGCTCCATCGCATTTCTTATATATTTGCTGTGCTTTTTATCAATCTCCTTTACAATATCATCATATTGCCTAAAATGCTCAATAATATCGGAAATAATATATCTTACTTCTTCCTCCGCTTTATCAGAATCGGATACATTTTCAACATTCTGATACCCTGCAACCGTCCTTTCAAACAGGCTGTTGTTTGACTGAATAGTTTTCAAACGGCTTATAATTGTATTTCTGAAACGCGCAACATTATCACTCGTTTTTATTCTGTGATAAGCCTTAGATCCTATTTCATCGTGATATTTAAAAAAGTCACCGAGAATTTCCTCCGATGCTTTATCTGCCGTTATATCCTCTATGTACTTTTTTATGCTCGTATTTAATTTTTTAAGTCCTGTAAAAAGTGATAATGTACGCTCGTACACCGGTCTAATAACCTGAAGATACGGTCGGTTTAAAAGCTCCTCATTAGTCAGCAAGGAATAAATCGCGGATATTTCGCTTTGATATTCCAGCTCATCGTTATTTGCAATACTTTTTAGCGTTTGTACCATACTGACCGCATAACTCGGCATGACAATGCGCTGTGTCTGGTCGTTTGCCGTTTCATACTCAATCCAACCAAATTCCCTCAGCTTGCGCAAAAACATATGTGCTTTTGTTCTCGAATCATTAAGAGTTTCTGTATCCTCCTCAAACTGTATGTCTGATACAGCCGAATTATCAAAATAATCTGTAAGCTTTGCTACCAGTATTTCACGCTCCGTACCGTAGGAAAGCTCTGTGCGGTAAGATTGGTATATAATATCAAGGCAATCGCAATATATCGTCTTTAACTGACTTGTCAAAGGCTTAAAAAAGTTTTCTCCTACAATGTTAAATAACTTCTCCATCCGCTATTCACCCCTTTTGTCTTTGTTTTATTCTGCTATTCCGCACTCACTGTACCGTTCCGATAATAAGACACCTTGTGTATTTATCCGGACTTTTCATCAGATAATATCGCCGATGTTTTTTATAATGATTATATCATCATTCAGTGAAAATTACAATGAAAATTATCGCTTATTTTTTATCATCTATAAAACGATTTCAATTTTCGGGTAATGGTTTATAATAAGCAGTA
>CAMCUJ010000231.1 GCA_945878965.1 uncultured Clostridia bacterium | reverse complement strand
CAAGAGCGGAGGCGGCAACCATAATTTCAAGAACGCTTGCCGGAGGATTTAAAACAATTAATGTAGGATTTTCTGACAGCGGAGATATTCCGAAATGGGCAAGACTTGGATTTAATAAGCTTATATCTCTTGGAGCAATAGGCGGCTATGAGGACGGCAGCTTACTTCCGCTCAGATTTTTAAGCAAGGCGGAGGCTGTTAAAATTCTTTATAATGTATTCTAAAATAAAAAGCTAATAATAAACAAGTTAAACCGTAAGATGAAATGCAGTCTTACGGTTTATTTGCTTGATTTTTGTCTTAATATACAAGAATAATTGTGGATTTTGATGTAAATTTGTACTTTACAAAATATCTTTTGAATGGTATAATAAAAGAGGGAAATTGTATATTGTACAATTAAATTATGGGGACTTAGAGTTTATTTTAAATTTATATTTTTGATTAAAATTATTCGGGGTATTTTCAAACTACTAAATGGGAAGGGACTATGCGAAATAGGAGGAATTGCAATGCCTAATTTAAATAATAAGCGAAGGTATATTTATTCCTTGATTCTGGTCTTAATAATTTTAATATTATTTAGCGTTATTTCGGTGACCTATGTGGGTAAAATATCAAATGATTTGAAAGATGAATCCAAAGAGACTATAGCAAATCAGATGGAAGAAAGCCGGGATTTAGTTGATACGGAATTTCAGAGTGACAAAGCTATGGTTGAGTTCTTTTCAATAATGCTTGCTGAAAATCCTATATATGATTTTGACGATTTAAAGAAATTCTTTTATCGTTATATGATAGAGGTTGATAGAAGCAATTTTGCACGAATGTCTATAATCCTGCCTGATGGTACAGAGTATTATATGGATGGTGAGATTTCTGAAGTAAAGGATAAAGAATGCCTGCAAAAAAATTTGAGAAATCAGTTTACAATATCGGCGCCATATAAAGATGAGTACTGTGGTCAGAAGGTTGTTGATTTTAATGCACCTATTATGGTAAACGGTGATGTTAAGGGCGTTGTAAGTGCAAAGAAGAAGATATTCTTGTTTGAGAAACAGCTTGCATCAAAATTCTATCATGGAAACGGCTTTGGTTTGATTATTAATGACAGCGGCGAGATAATTATGAGTTCTTTATATCAAGGACTTGGAAATAAGTATTCCGCAATGAATGGATACATAGACGAAAGTTCTTCGGATCGACCGTTTATAGATGATGTAAGACTTGGAAACCAAGGCATTGTTACATATACCATTGATGATGAGAGATTTATAACGGGATATATGCCGCTCGAAAATAATCAAGAGTGGAATCTGATTTGTATGGTACCGGAGCATGTTGTAAACGATAGAGCGGCTTCTATAATTACAAGCACAGTTGTTGTATGTATAGCGGTATTTATACTTCTGTTTATATTACTTGGATATATTCTCCTTATGAGAAGAAAGTCATTTAAGGAAATAAGCAAGCTGGCTTATGTTGATAACGTTACAGGAATTGCGAATATTAATAAATTTGTAAAAGAAACCGAAGATATATTCAGCAGTTCAGCAAAAGAAGAGTATGCAATACTTCAGTTTGATATAGACAAATTTAAGTATGTAAACGAGCTTTTCGGATATAGTACCGGAAACAGACTTTTAAAGCTTGTTGCGGAGGCACTGCTTAAATATAAACGCAGCGGTGAAGTATTTGCGAGAAATACAAGTGATAACTTTGTAATAATTATGAGATATGCGGATGATAGGGATATCATTGAAAAAATTAATAATATTACCGAGTATGTACGAAATAATTCGTATAATTTAATAGGAAAATATGATTTGCACTTGCCGTGGGGTATATATAAAATTTCAAAAGATGATCCGGATGACATATATGAACTTCTTGACAGAACTCTTATTGCAAAAAGTTCAATAAAGCATAGCTATCATGACAGTTATGCGGTATTCTCAGAGGATATGAGAAACCGTGAACTTCGTGAAAAAGAAATAGAGAATATGATGGATTATGCTCTTGAGAATAATGAGTTTGTCGTGTACATACAGCCGAAATTTGATTTAAAAAATTCAATGCTTGTCGGCGGCGAAGCACTTATAAGATGGAAGCAGAAAACAGGAATGGTTTCACCGGGTGAGTTTATACCGATATTTGAGAAAAACGGCTTTGTCATTAAATTGGATTTTTATGTTCTTGATAAGATATGTCAGAAGGTATCCGAATGGATTGAAGAGGGTCTTGATATAGTTCCCATATCGGTAAATCAGTCAAGACTTCATTTGAGAGAACAAAACTACATAGAAAAGATTGTAGAAGCGGTTGAAAAATATGATATTCCAAAGAAGTATATAGAATTTGAGCTTACCGAAGGAATGGTATGTGAAAATCCTACAGAGATAAAGAAGGTTCTTGATGAGCTTCAAGAATACGGCTTCTTAACCTCTATAGATGATTTCGGTTCGGGATATTCATCACTTAATATGCTTAGTGACCTTAGCGTTGATGTTATTAAGATGGATAGAGGATTTCTTGCAATGTCATCTAATATAAGAAACCGTGAGATAGTGGTTGAACAGGTAATTTCACTTGCTAAGCACCTTAATATGAAGGTGTTGGCTGAGGGTGTTGAAACCGAGGAACAGGCACGTTTCCTTCGTGATAACGGATGTGACATAGTTCAGGGCTTCTTATATGCAAGACCTATGCCTATAATTGAGTTTGAAAAGCTTTTAAGACAAAACAGTATGGTGCATTAAATTAATGGGTGCAAGCAAAGCAGCTTGCACCCATTAGTTATAT
>CAMCUJ010000230.1 GCA_945878965.1 uncultured Clostridia bacterium | reverse complement strand
GAGTACCTTTTTCCCACCGAAAACGTTGAATAACGGCGCTCTGCGCCTTATTGAACAGGAAATATACAGGCAGTGTATGTGTCTGTATAAGCCGGTAGCTGTCAATTTGTGCGGTATTGCCTTAAATCATAATAGTTTAAATGCGGACCGGGCTGAAAAGCCGATATATTATTTAGTAAGGAGAAATTGGCATATGATGATATATTTACTTGAAGACGATGAGAATATAAGGAATTTTGTATTGTATGCGCTTAGAAATTCCGGATTTTCGGCAGAAGGTTTTGAGCTTCCGTCGGAGTTTTGGAATAGATTAAATACGCAGCTTCCGTCTCTTTTACTGCTTGATGTAATGCTTCCCGAGGAGGACGGACTCGAAATACTTAAAAAACTCAAGTCAAGAGAAAATACTAAAAATATACCGGTTATTATGCTTACCGCAAAGACTACCGAATACGATAAGGTTATAGGGCTTGACGGCGGTGCGGATGATTATATTTCAAAGCCGTTTGGAACTATGGAGCTTATTTCAAGAATAAAAGCTGTTTTAAGGCGCTCAAATCCACAGGAGATTGATAATAAAACGGAGTTCAGAGCAGGAAATTTATATGTTTCAACATCTGAGCATATAGTTACTGTTTCGGGTGAGAAAATAGCACTCACATTTAAAGAGTTTGAGCTGCTTTGCCTATTTCTCAGAAACAGAGGAAAAGTATTCAGCCGTGATAATATACTTCAGGAAATTTGGGGCTATGAATTTGACGGAGAAAGCAGAACCGTTGACGTACATATAAGAACACTGAGATCAAAGCTTAAGGAATGCGGAAATCTTATTGAAACCGTCAGAGGAATCGGCTATAAAATAGGAGGAGCATATGACGAAAAGAATATTTAAAAATATATTTGCCGTGTCGCTGGGTATTGTGGTTATATGTTTTGTGCTTATGACTGCTGTTCTTTACAGCTATTCGGGCGAGTTGATAATAAATCAGCTTAAGGAAGAAGCTGTATTAATTGAAAACGGACTTAAAAGAGACGGTGCCTCATATCTTGGCGGCATTAATAATACAGCCAACAGAATTACAATAATTGAATCGGACGGAACCGTAACATATGATTCTAAAATAAACGCTAAGGATATGGAAAATCATTTAACGAGAAAAGAGATTAAGGAAGCATTCCTATACGGCGAGAGTGCGACGGTAAGATATTCGGAAACTCTTTCGGCACAGGTTCTGTACTATGCACTGAAAATGGATAACGGATCGGTGCTGAGAATTTCAAGCGAGCAGACAGCGGTATGGCTTTTGGTTTTGAGATTTATGCAGCCGATACTTGTTGTTTTGATTATACTTCTTATTTTATCAGCAGTTACGGCAAGCTGTGCCGCTAAGAAAATTCTTAAGCCTATAAATGAGCTTGACCTTGAAAATCCGGAGAATAATGAATGCTATGAAGAGGTTGCACCACTTCTTCATAAGATAAGCCGTCAGAATAAAAAAATTAAAAATCAGCTTTCGGAGCTCAAAAGAACACAGTATGAATTTGGGCTTATAACCGACAATATGAGTGAAGGACTTATTGTTATTGATGAAAATACAGAGGTGTTATCTTATAATAAAAGTGCAATGAAATTACTTAATGCACAGCTAAGCGAGGCTAATAAAAGTGTTTTAAGCCTTAACCGAAGCTTGGGATTTAGAAATGCGGTTGAGCTTTCACTCAAAGGACAGCATAATGAGCAGTCTATAATACTTGGCGAAAAACATTATAATATAATCGCAAACCCGGTATTTCATAATGAAAAAGTAACGGGTGCAATTCTTATTATATTTGACTCAACCGAAAAAGAGTCGAGAGAACAGTTAAGACGTGAGTTTACATCTAATGTATCGCACGAGCTTAAAACTCCGCTTACTACAATTTACGGTGTTTCGGATATGCTGAGCGCAGGAATGGTAAAGCCGGAGGATGTAAGCGGCTTTGCTATGAATATAAGAAATGAAACGGGCAGACTTATTGAGCTTATAGACGACATTATAAATCTTTCGATGCTTGATGAGGGAAGCTATGAGGTGGAAACCGAGGAAATTGACCTTTATTCACTTGCGGATATTATTGTTGAAAGATTGAATGATATTGCGGCGGAGCGCAATATTACGCTTAAATTGAGCGGTGAACACATAAAAATAAAGGGCGTTATCCGTATAGTTGACGAGATATTCCACAATCTTGTAGACAATGCTATAAAATACAATAAAGACGGCGGAAAGGTTAAAATCACAGTGACCGACAGTGAAAATAACGCAAAGATTGTTGTCGAAGATACCGGAATCGGAATTCCGCTTGAATACCAGAACAGAGTTTTTGAACGTTTTTACAGAGTTGATAAGAGTCATTCCAAAAAGATAGGCGGAACAGGTCTCGGACTTTCAATAGTAAAGCATGCTGTAATGTGTCACGGCGGAAATATTGAACTTGAGAGTCGTGAAGGCGAAGGAACAAAGATAACCGTATCACTGCCTATAACACAAAACTAATTGCAAAGCAAAGCGACCGCAACGGCAGCGGTCGCTTTATCTTGCTCGCCTATCGGCGGCAAAAGAAGTAATATTGGTCGGCTAATGCCGACAGTGACAGCAGTCGCATTCACACAGCAACGATGTTGCCGTAATGAAGCATTCCCGGTCGGCTAACGCCGACATTTGATAGGCTTCATTGTTAAAAATTTAATTTTCTATTTACACATAAAATATTATCTGAATATAATAAAAACAGCCGCAAAAGGCTGTTTTACTATGGTACGCGTAGAGGGACTCGAACCCCCGACGAACAGATTCGAAGGTTATTTGCTTCTT
>CAMCUJ010000229.1 GCA_945878965.1 uncultured Clostridia bacterium | reverse complement strand
AGTAATGATATCGGAAATTCCGGTTCCGATAGCTCTTTGGGTAACTCTTCAGCTGTTGAGGAATGGGACGGAGAAGCAATAACACCGAGAGAAAATATATTTTCATCACCGGTGGAATTCCGTGTTTTACGAGAAAACAGCGGTCTATACAGTTTTGGATACGAGGGGATAGCATATTCCCGGAGATTTGACACCGATGATTTTTATATTGCAACAGAGCCTCACGACGGAGACGGAATACCGGAAAGCATAGTAAGTAAAATCGGAGTTGATAATATACCTAAGGTATTATGTGACAAACCCGATTGCCTGCATATACATAGTGATTGTGGCGCTTACATGGGTAATATTATTTTTACGGTAGACGGAAAACTTTATTCAATCGAGACTTCAGACCCGGAATTTGGCATTGACACAAATACTGTTTATACCGTAGGAGAAAATGGTAAGGAAATATTAGCCCAGTATCGGGATTTATTGCTTTATTATGACAGTGAAATTTACACAGACGGAAAAGATATATTTTATTTCAGTGATGATAATGACGGAATATATCTTAAAAAGATAAATTTAACCACAGGTGAGATGACAACGGAATGTGCTTTATTTGAAAATATATCCGATGGCGTCCCCATAACATTTGATGACGGCGTAACCAAAACAGGCTCGATAGGCATCAGTAACAATATAAAAATAGAAGACATTGCAGATGACGGAAGTTATTTTATATATTCCTTTTATTATACAATACCAAAAATTTCAATAAATTGCGGCGGTAAAATGATTGCAAAATACGATGTGGCAACAGGAAAAAGCACCTACTTAAACGCCAATCGGTCAATTTATAAGGACTACTTTAAAACCAGGAATGACACCGGAAAAATCAATGAGAGTTATATCTTTTTAAACAATAAAGTTATTAAAAAAGACACGGTCACAACAGAAGATACAACGGTTTACAAAAATGTATTTTATTACGATAAAGGGGATTGGGTAGAAATGCCGGAAGTAACGGAAAAGCTTGCCGGCCGCCAAGTAATGAAAACATACAAAATAGACGATAAGATTGTATTTGATTTATATTCGGATTCTTGGCAAGTAAAGGACACCGCTGTTGTGATTGATACAAAAGATATGTCTGTTTCAACTCTGACATTAAAGTTTCCGGCTTATTCCGCTAAGTATTACCGCACGCCGGATATATTCGGTATAACGAAAAATGATTTGATAATAGGAATATCTAACTACGGAAACGGCAGGGTCACCCTTGCCCGAATGTCAAAAGAAAACTTTTTTAACAGTGTAGGAGATTATGAACAAATAGGGGAATTTCGTTTATTATGATTAAATCAAAGTTGTTCGGGTAATTTATATTCTATTGAAAGAGATTATTCTGACTAACATAAATATATTTTGCTTTCTTGAAAATTTTACATATATACTTTATAATATAGACAATTCCACGCAATAAGGCTTTGCCACATTACCCACTGGAATTAAAATAAAAATATACGGTCTTTTCCGGTTGGTAGCGGGTACTTGTGCACCCATAGGAGAAAAAAGGACACGACTTAGGAGAACTTATGAACTTTTTTGTTACAAACCGGGTATTTGAAAAAATGCCCAATGTGTGCTTTGGTCTTGTGAGGGTTAAAGGCATAGACAACAGCCACAGATGCGACTTTATTGAAGAAATGCTCAATAACAGCATTGAGTCTTGCCGGGAACATTTTGAGGGTAAAATCGTAAAGCAGGAAAAGGAATTGCAACCTTATCGCAGCGCTTTTACTCAGCTTGGAATTAACCCCAATAAGTATATGAGCAGTATCGAGGCATTGCTTACAAGAATAGCAAAGAAAAAAGGCATGCCCCATATAAACCCGGTGGTGGATTTAGGCAATGCAATATCACTTAAATATTATTTGCCGGTGGGGGCTCATGACTTGGACACGATGGACGGTGAATTTTGCGTCAGGTGCGCCAGAGAAGATGATACGTTTTTGCCGTTCGGTGGGACAGAAACAGAAAAAGCCGATATAGGCGAAGTTGTTTACGCCACCGGCACAAAGATAAGAACCCGCCGTTGGATATGGCGCCAAAGTGAAGAGGGAAAAATTTTTGATACGACTTCGGACTTGCTGTTTATTATTGACGGGTTTGAAGAAAATAAAGAATCAATATTAAAGGCAAGAGAAGAGCTTAACCGAATACTTACAGAAAAAATGAATTGTAAAACCAAAATCGGCTTTATAGATAAAGATAATACGGTTTTTGATATGAATATGGAATGATTTCGACAACTTAATAAAATAAAGAGGGAGAGATCACGGCGTTTTAAGAAAAATGCCGTGATTTTTTAACAGAAAGGAGAAAAAAGTAGTTGACAAACAGGGAAAAGACGTGTATAATACAAACACTGCCTTGTGAAACGGACAGTAAATAAAGCAAAGACCGAAAGTTCAAGCAAATAAGATTAGAAAATAAATCAAAAAAAGTGCTTGACAAAATAAAGTCCTTGTGATAGAATAGATAAGCTGTTTGAAAACAGCAGGACCTTGAAAATTGAACAATAATAAGAACAAAAGCTTGTAAGGAATCTAAGAGATTTTTTTGAAGTAAAGTGAGGAGAAAACCTCACGGAAATAAAAAACGTGTACTTTTGAAAACAAAGGTAATTCAAGGACGCATAAGCGTTGAAGAATGAGATTAAGTAATTGCTTTTAGGAGCAGTTATTTGATATAAAGGATTTAACAAAGAGTTTGATCCTGGCTCAGGACGAACGCTGGCGGCGCGCCTAACACATGCAAGTCGAACGGAAGTGTTCAATCGGAAGTTTTCGGACAGAAGAGTGGACAGTTTAGTGGCGAACGGGTG
>CAMCUJ010000228.1 GCA_945878965.1 uncultured Clostridia bacterium | reverse complement strand
TTAAAGCTGTCACGAAGCATCATAGCACACGATAGAATTGTAGCTATCGGATTAGCCTTGTTCTGTCCGGCAATATCAGGAGCACTGCCGTGAATAGGCTCGTACATTCCTCTTGTTCCCTCACCAAGTGATGATGACGGAAGCATTCCGATTGAGCCTGTTGTCATACTCGCCTCGTCCGAAAGAATATCTCCGAACATATTTTCTGTAACTATTACATCAAACTGAGCAGGATTTCTTACAAGCTGCATTGCACAGTTGTCAACAAGCATATCCGAATACTCAACCTCCGGATACTCCTTTGAAAGCTCGTGCATTGTCTCTCTCCATAGTCTTGATGTTTCTATAACATTAGCCTTGTCAACGCTTGTAACCTTTTTTCTGTCCCTCTTCATTGCAAGCTCAAATGCAACTCTGCCTATTCTCTCTATCTCCTTCTTTGAATATGCAAGCTCATCATAAGCTACTTCATTGTCAGTATCCGTATCCTTTCTTCCTCTTTCGCCAAAGTAAAGTCCGCCTGTAAGCTCACGAACTATAACAAGGTCTAAGCCCTCATCTGAAATTTCAGGCTTTAAAGGACACGCACCGGCAAGCGCCGAATATAATTTAGCCGGTCTGATATTCGCAAATAATCCAAGCTCGGATCTTAATCCCAAAAGTGCCTTTTCCGGTCTTAAATTTCCCGGAAGTGTATCCCACTTAGGTCCGCCAACCGCTCCAAGAAGTACAGAATCCGAATTCTTTGCAATCTCTACGGTTTCCTTCGGAAGCGGTGCACCTGTTGCGTCAATCGCACAGCCGCCGGCAAGTACTTCCGTATACTCAAACTTATGTCCGTAAATCTCGCCTATTCTGTTAAGCACCTTTATTCCCTCGTCAACTATTTCAGGACCTATTCCGTCGCCCTTAACTACAGCTATTTTAAAATCCATTTCTATCACCTTTCCTGTTATCATTATGTAATTTCACTGTGTATATACACTTTTAGGCAGAAGCGATTACACTCCTGCCTAATAAATATTATGTTTTATTTTATAGAGTTAAGCAATCCGTTGGAATTTATAATATTCTTTATAAATTCAGGGAACGGCTCTGCCTGATAACTCTCACCCTTTGTAATATTTGTTATAATTCCGCTGTCGAAATCTATCTCAACCTCGTCGCACTTTTCAATCCTCTCAGAAGCCTCACGGCATTCCATAATAGGAAGTCCGATATTTATAGCGTTTCTGTAGAAAATTCTCGCAAAGGTTGCAGCAATTACACATGAGATTCCCGATGCCTTAATAGCAATCGGAGCATGCTCTCTTGAAGAACCGCAGCCGAAATTATTATGTGCAACCATTATATCGCCGCTCTTTACACAGTTCACAAATTCAGTGTCTATATCCTCCATACAGTGCTTTGCAAGCTCTGACGGGTCTGATGAATTTAAATATCTTGCAGGTATAATTACGTCCGTATCAACGTTATCCATATACTTATGAACACTGCCCTTAACTTTCATTTCTTATCCACTCCTTAAATCAATGATATACTCGCCAATCCTTAATCCAAATCCTCAGGTGAGCAAATGTAACCCTTAACCGCAGAAGCCGCCGCAACTGCCGGACTTGATAAATAAACCTCAGACTCAGGGTGACCCATACGTCCGACAAAGTTTCTGTTGGTTGTTGCAATACTTCTCTCACCTGCCGCAAGTATTCCCATATGTCCGCCAAGACAAGGTCCACAGGTCGGTGTTGAAATTGCACAGCCGGCATCAAGGAATATATCAAATAATCCTTCGTTCATAGCGTCACGATAAATTTTCTGTGTTGCCGGAATTATTAACGCTCTTACGTTCTTCGCAATATGACGACCTTTAAATACCTCAGCCGCCGCTCTTAAGTCCTCAAGTCTGCCGTTTGTACATGAACCGATTACCGCCTGGTCAATCTTAACCTCTCCGACCTTAGATATAGGCTTTGTGTTCTCCGGAAGATGCGGGAATGCAACCGTAAGCTCTATCTTACTTAAATCTATCTCATAAACCGCCTCATACTCGGCATCATCATCAGCCTTATAAACCTTATATTCTCTTGAAACTCTATCCTTTAAGTATTCTTCTGTAATCTCATCAACCTCAAATATACCGTTCTTTCCGCCTGCCTCAATAGCCATATTAGCCATTGCAAAACGGTCGTCCATCGAAAGATACTTAAGTCCATCGCCTGTGAACTCCATAGACTTATATAATGCTCCGTCAACACCTATCATTCCGATGATATGAAGAATTATGTCCTTACCGGAAATCCACTTTGAAGGCTTACCCGTAAGCACAAACTTAATAGCCTCGGGAACCTTAAACCAAGCCTTGCCCGATGCCATTCCTGCCGCCATATCCGTACTTCCTACACCTGTAGAAAATGCTCCGACTGCACCGTATGTACAAGTGTGAGAATCCGCACCTATAATAACCTCGCCCGGAGCAGTCAAGCCCTTTTCGGGAAGTAATGCGTGTTCTATTCCCATCTCGCCTACATCATAAAAATTAACTATATTATGCTCATTTGCAAACTCACGAACAAACTTACAATGCTCCGCTGACTTAATATCCTTATTTGGTGTAAAGTGATCCATTACTATAGATATTTTCTCTGTGTCAAATACCTTGGTAAATCCGGCCTTTCTGAACTCCTTTATAGCAACAGGCGTTGTAACGTCATTTCCAAGAACCATATTAAGCTCCGCCTGAATTAACTGCCCGCTTTTTACACTCTCAAGTCCTGCGTGATCTGCAAGTATCTTCTGAGTCATCGTCATTCCCATTTTGTTTCCTCCTATCTTAGTTTTATGTTTAATCTTACTGTCATATAAAAAATTTTAATATATTTTCGGGAGGGTACAAAGACCCTCCGC
>CAMCUJ010000227.1 GCA_945878965.1 uncultured Clostridia bacterium | reverse complement strand
TATTTTAATTTACATAACAAACAATACAAATTAAAATTATTTTGAATTATGTTTGTATTTCAGAAAGGAAGAAAATTTCAAAATGGCAGATAAGATAAAGATGGAAATGGAGAACGGCGGAAGTTTTACAATAGAACTTTATCCGGAGTATGCTCCATTAACTGCAGAGAATTTCAAAACACTTGTAAGTGAAGGCTTTTATGACGGACTTACATTCCACAGAGTAGTTGAGGGATTTATGGCTCAGGGAGGCGACCCTCTCGGAAACGGAACCGGCGGAAGTGATAATACTATTAAGGGTGAGTTTGCATCAAACGGCTTTGTGCAGAATACACTGTCCCATACACGTGGAGTTGTTTCTATGGCGCGCAGTGCACTTCCTAATTCGGCAAGCAGTCAGTTTTTCATTTGCTATGGTGATGCATCTTTCTTAGACGGCGATTATGCGGCATTCGGAAAGGTTACAGATGGTATGGAAGTAGTTGATGACTTCCTTAAAATAGACCGAAGATTTTCAATGGGCGGCGAAAAGTCTGAACCTGTTGAGCCTATTGTTATAAAGAAAGCATCTGTTATTGAATAGTTTAAATAAGCTTATATTAAATCTGATTCCTCTGTTCAAATTCCGAGCAGAGGTATTCGTATGTTTATATAAATTTAAATTTGCTTGTTATTAATGTTAAAGAAGAATTGGAGGATAAATAAAAAATATGAATATATCCAAAATAATACAGGGACTTAGATATAATTACCCAAAGAGCAATCATTTTAATGATACTTTTTTTAATATGAAGGGTTATATAGTTGAAAAAATTCTTGACGGAACCATTCCTGAAAACATAGCGAAAAATCTTGAAAAAGGTGAAAATGCTCAAGTTCAGGCAGCATTCAATTTTATTGATAAGCAGCTTATAAAAGGCAGAGAAAAGATAGATTTATCATTTGAAACAGAAAAAGCAATTAACGGAGATTCAGAGGAGTTCTTAAGCTCAATTCTAATTAATGAGGATGCATCTGACATAAAAATCTCGTTTAAAAAGCCGCTTAAGGCTGATGTTTATCAGTATTTTGGCAGAGGTTCATCCACTGAGATTAAGGGTATGGATATAACGCCGAGTACAGAATTTTCAATCAGACGAAAGTTTAATTCATACTGGGAAGAAGGATTTGGAATAGCATTCAGAAGCGAGAATTTTTGGCTTGCACTTAAGGCAGAGGCAAGCGGAGAAGGAATAAAGGGAATGGCTATGCTTAAGGTTATAGTTTACAGTGACTCTTCATATATAGTTGATGATGCGGCTAAGTATTTTGATGTTACGCCGCTTATAAAGGGTTTGTCGGTATAAAATTAATTAATTCAGTAATGCGTAATTAACGTTGCCGCTGCAGCGGTTACTGCTGCTGTTCTTCTTGATGATTTTATACACTAAACTAAGAAAATTATAGAAAGAAGGAAAACAAAATAGGTATGGAAACTAAAAAGCTTTTGAAAGCTCTTACGGACAGCATTGGAGTTACGGGCTCGGAGTATGACTTTGCCTGTATGCTTAAGGAAATGCTGAGCAAGTACACTGATGAGTGTTATGTTAATAAATTCAACAGCTGTATTGGCGTTAAAAGGTCTAAGTATGAGAATGCACAAACTGTACTTCTTGAGGCACACCTTGACCAGATTGGAATGATGGTATCCGAGATTGACGATAACGGCTTCGTAAAATTCGTAAGTCTTGGAGGAATTGACCCAAGAATTTTGCCTGCGGCGGAGGTCTATATTTTAGGTAAGGAAAATGTGTACGGAGTTATAGGTGCAAAACCGCCTCACTTAATGACTAAGGAGGATTCCGAAAAAAGTGCAAAGATTACCGATATGCTTATAGATACGGGTTACAAGGGCGATAGACTTCGTGAACTTATAAGCGTTGGCGACAGTGTCGTTTTAAAGAGTGAATTTTCTTCTATGCTGAACGAAAGTGTTTCATCTAAAGCTATGGACAATCGTGCCGGAATTACTGCGGTTTTCGGCTGTCTTGAAAAGCTTAGGGGTATGGAGCTTGATTACAATATAGCAGTTTTGTTTTCATCGGAGGAGGAAATGGGACTCTATGGAGCATACACGGCAGACTTTAAGGATACGATTGACCTTGCTGTGGTAGTTGACGTAACGCATGGAATGACTCCCGATTCAAAGGACTTGGAAGGAGTGTTCCCATTAGACTCGGGAGCTGTAATATGCAGAGGTCCAAACCTTCACCCAAAGCTTACAAACAGAGTTATTGAGATTGCAAAACGTGAGAATATCTCTTATGATATTGAAGCTGCGGCAGGCAGCAGCGGAACCGATGCATGGGCGATACAGACTCTGAAATCGGGAATACCGACGGTGCTTATTTCAATTCCTCTTAAATATATGCATACGAGCGTTGAGGTTTTGTCGCTTAACGATATTGAAAGCGTAAGCAGATTAATGGCTGAAATTGTGAAAGGGGGCATTCTTGATGCTTAAAAGGCTTACTGAAATTAATGCTGTTTCGGGAAATGAATACGAGATAGCAGACTTTATTAAAGCTGAAATTGCTCCTTTATGTACAAGCGTTAATACTGACAGTATGGGAAACATTATTGCATTTAAAAAGGGTAAAACCTCAAATAAAACTGTTGCTCTGTTTGCACATATGGACGAGGTAGGATTTATAGTTACCAAAATAACCGATGAGGGTTATCTCAAATTCAGAGCTGTCGGCGGAATTGACCCTCAGATTTTAGTTTCAAAGAATGTAGTTTCGATGAATGGAATTAACGGTGTTATTTCTTTCAGAGCAGTTCACCTATCAACTAAAGAGGAACGTGAAAAGAGAGTTAAAATTTCGGATTTATTTATAGATATCGGTGCTAAGTCAAAGTCTGATGCTATGAAGTATATAACTG
>CAMCUJ010000226.1 GCA_945878965.1 uncultured Clostridia bacterium | reverse complement strand
TTCGCTTACTCAGCCGTTATTCTTCGTAGCCGTCCTCAATACGTCTTTGACGAATGACTTTTGTAACTCTGAACATAATTATCGCAGCCATTACAACCAAAAGCTGAATTGCAGCTACGGATATCAAAATTCCTCTGTGTTCATTATCAACCTTAACCATTGCACGTTCAATATCCTCAAGATTATTTATCTTCTTTTTGTCATATTCGCTTAAAACGCTTATTCTGTCCATTATACTGTGAATAAGCTTTCTGTCCGATACCGAAATTTCTTCAAACGGGTAAAGATTGTTAAGAACATCATTGTTTATAGAATCAATCTCGGTAATTACAGTTTCAATCGCAGTTCTTTGAGCGTACAGCTTTGCCTTAACCGCTTCAATGTCCTCAAACGGCTCGCAGCCTTCTATCTTGTCAATAAGCCTTAAAACAGTATAATAATGCTCTGTGGAAAGCACAGCACAGGCTTTTTCAACATCTAAGCAATCCTCATCGGTAAACATTGAATTAAGCATTTCTTCACTTCTTGAAATGTGAAGCCTAACTCCCATAAGTCCCTTCTGAACCAGCGATTTAACCATTTCAACACTTGGTGCTTTGTCATATTTAGCCATAGCACCTGTGTCAAATATAGCGGATGCTTCAAGATCCTGCGGTGCGGTATTTTGAGGATTTATGCCTGCCATCGTTCCTTCATCGGTAATAGAAATGCCGAGAACCTTGCCGTAATTATATACATAACAGCGCTCAGATGACGGCAGCGAAGAATACAAATTCTTTATCTCGTTAAGCTCAGCCTGTGTATTTGTAAAATTATTTATTTTTTCATTAAGCGTTGAAATTTTAGCCGCCGTGTCTGCATTCATTTCCGCTCTGAAATCATATAATTTTCGCTGATTGTTAATGAAACGTTTATATGCAGTCAGTGCAAGAAGCGACTGATGAGTTGCAAGCGTGTTTTCCTGTCCTGCCGCAGCTGCCGGATTATTTGAATCACTTGCAAATGAATGTGTGAACGCTCCGCTTTGAAGCCTGTAGCTTAAAAGCGCATCAAGAGTTGAACGTCCCGACTTTATAAAACGGCTGTCCGAAGCCGGATTTATTCCGACTGAACAAAGTGCAATTATAACCTGGGCGGTGCTTTCGGCATTTTCAATTCCAAAGCTTGAATATCCGCCGTTTGAATTCTGCATTTTTGAAAGAGCAGATATACCCTCGTTTACAACCTGCCTTACGGTCTTTTTAACGCTCTTATTTGAATGGGTAAGCGTATATGAATATTCGGAATCGCTGTTTATATATGTCGAAAGTGCAGTTATTGCCATTGCGGTAATGTCGGGGTCGGCACTTGATGAGGAAAGCGAAAATCCACCGTCATTTAGCTGCTGACGAAGTATCTCGACTATTATATCATCTCTTGAGTACACCGCTCCGCTCGGAATGGAATACAGCTTTGAATCAAGTGCAATAAGTCCCCATATCCAGCCGTTTATGCCCTGTTTTCCAAGTGACGCCGTATTTCCTCTGTTGTAAACTCCGTCTGAAATAAGGTTTATAGGTGTTCCGTTTGAATTTGTTCCGAAGCTCAACGGGTCGCCACCGCAGGATAAAGCACTAAGCGTAATTCTGTGCCATTCGCTTGCCTTGACTGCGTGTACTTTTCCCTCGGTTTTGTATCTGTTTTGAACATTGTTTTTAAGCATTGAATAATAGGTTTGAAAGTCTTCACTTTTTCCGCTGCGGTTTAATGCTATAATAAACCAGTCGCTGTCAGTTGTGCCGACACTTTCGGAGTTTTTAGGATATATAGTTCCTCCGTTTATGCTTTTTTGGCGTGATATTGCTTTGTTTATTATTCCATCAATTTCAGATGAGCTGTAGCCGCTTGCAAATGCAGCATTGATTAATATAATATTAATTGAAATTAAAATGCAAAATATACGGCACAGTACTGACAGCGTTTTTTTCATGGTTTTTATGTTCCCTTCTGTTTAATTTTAGTCCTCAAAGAACGAAAGCGAAATAAGCTTTGCGGTTTCTGCACGTGTTGCGTTGTTCTTTGGTGCAAATGAGTTATCCTCAAGTCCGTTTACTATTTCCATAGCCTTAAGCTGATATACCGAAAGCTTCGCATACTCCGAAATTTCAGAATCATCTGTAAATACGGTGTCGTCATCAGAAACAGCACCCGTATTAATTCCCTTAAGGCTCATATATCTTGTAATCATAACACACATATCCTCACGGGTTATAAATTCCTCCGGTGAAAAATGAGTGTCGTCGGTTCCGTTTGTAATTCCGTTCTTAACCGCCCATACGATATATTCATTATACCACTCACTTTCCGAAGTGTCAACAAAACTTAATTCTTCGTTTACAAGCTCATCGCCGCTTATTCTTGCAAGAATTGCTGTAAATTCCGCTCTTGAAATCTGATTGTCAGGTTTGAAGCTGTTATCCTCATAGCCGTTTATAATTCCAAGCTCCGAAAGCTTCTTAATATGCGAAATTGCCCAGAAGGTCGCCGGAACATCTATAAATGTAATTTCCGCTATGTTTTCGGTATTCGCTGTAATTTCACTTGGTGAAGGAGTCTGTGATGCCTGAGTATCGTTTGCCGAACCGCCTGAACCGCCTGAGCTGCCTGAACCGCCTGAGCTTCCGCTTGATACAGGTGTTTTATCCAATGTATAATCATCTGTATAATAAAGCTCAACCAAATCTGAATTTTTAAGGGTGTAGCTTGTAATTCCAACGCTCGGCTTGCTGCCGTTCACCTTGTAAAGCCAGCCGCTGTTTTGTCCGTTTGTAAATTCACCGAGAGTTACTCCGTCAGAATTTGTAACCGATGAGATATATCCTGTGGAAAGCCCCTCAAATTTATAACCGCTGTTCTTGGCAAATGCCGAAAGCAAATCCTGCACAGTACTTTTTTCAGCTATAGTAAGTTTTG
>CAMCUJ010000225.1 GCA_945878965.1 uncultured Clostridia bacterium | reverse complement strand
AATCAAGTGGAACCCACCGCCTAAGATGCGGGGGACATCTTGATTTAGTTATAATTTATTAAGGAGTGTATTGCTTTTTGGATAGCAGTGGGAAACGTTCTGACACTAAACCTAAAGTGAGAAAGAAATTTAAAATGAAAGCAACCGATTCGGGCAAAGGAATGGATTTTTCATGGTTTTTTATAACCCTTATCGTTACTTTTATACTTTCTGCAGTATTTAATTTGGCTTCAAGTGAAGTTATGAAAATAGTTAATATGTGGGTTGCTATACTTATACTGCTTGTGATTATTTTTATAGGCATTATATTTGATATAATAGGCGTTGCGGTTACAACAGCGGAAGAAACGCCGTTTCATTCTATGGCGGTTCATAATGTTAAAGGTGCAAGACAAGCTATAAAGCTTATTAAGGCACGTGATAAGGTTTCAAACTTCTGTAACGATGTAATAGGCGATATTTGCGGTATAATAAGCGGTTCGGCATCTGCGGCTGTTGTTACTTATATAGTTGCTTCATTTCAGAACCTTAACGGGCTTATTATAAGTCTGATTATAACTGCTTTCGCTGCTGCAATTACTGTCGGAGGAAAGGCTCTCGGAAAAGGAATTGCAATGTCACAGAGCAACAAAATTGTTTACTTTGTCGGAAGAATAATTGCTGTTTTTGATTTTATTAAATTTAATAAGAAAAATGCTTCTAAAAATAAGTTTAAGCATAAATAATACTCGTAAATCAGTATTTTGAACTTGTTTGTTTAACCACATAAGTGATTAGTCGATTGAAGTAATGTGATATAGAAAAGTGTGATTGAAATGAGAATTTTAGATAATATAAATTCATCAGAGGATATAAAAGATTTAGATATATATAGCTTAAATGTCTTGGCAGGGGAGATACGAGAGTTTTTGATTAACAATATTTCCCTTACAGGAGGACATTTATCATCAAACCTTGGCACTGTGGAGCTTACTCTTGCACTGCACAAGGTTTTTGATGTTTATAAAGATAAAATAGTATGGGACGTTGGGCATCAGTCATATACGCACAAAATTTTAACCGGACGAAAGGAAAAATTTTCGGGGCTTAGGAAAAAGGGCGGAATAAGTGGATTTCCAAAGACTGAGGAGAGCAATACCGATGCTTTTAATACGGGGCATAGTTCAACTTCAATTTCAGCGGCACTTGGCTTTTCGGTTGCAAGCGCTATTAAGGGTGAAAATAATTATGCTGTTGCGGTAATTGGTGACGGGGCACTTACGGGCGGTATGGCGTATGAAGCCATAAACCACGCCGGAAGTCGTAAAACTCCGCTGATTGTTATTCTTAATGACAATGGAATGTCTATTTCAAAGAATGTCGGAGGACTTTCAAAACATCTTAATAAGATAAGAAATAATTCCAACTACTTTATATTGAAGGATGATATCAAAAAGATACTTGATAAAACACCGTTAATAGGAAAGGCAATAAAGCGGGGAGTTCAAAGCTTTAAACGTGGTATTAAGAATGTAGTATTCCAGAATGAGATTTTTGAGAATATGGGTATGACATATATGGGACCTGTTGATGGGCATAATATAGAAGAAATGATGGTAGTACTTAATCAGGCAAAAAAACTTAATGAGCCTGTAATAGTTCATGTTCATACCGTAAAGGGAAAGGGATATGAGTTTGCTGAAAAAAATCCCGATGTATTTCACGGGATAGATAAATTTGACCCGAATACAGGAAAAACATTCGGAGAAAAGAAACAGAGCTATTCCGATTTATTTGGTGATGTGATTTGTTCGCTTGCCGAAAAAAATGATAAGATAGTCGGTATTTCGGCGGCTATGCCGTCGGGAACAGGGTTTTTAAATTTTGCAAATAAATTTAAGGACAGATTTTTCGATGTAGGAATTGCAGAACAGCATGCAGTTACATTTTCGGCGGCACTTGCAAGCTCGGGATTAATTCCGGTGTTTGCGGTTTATTCATCATTCCTTCAGCGTGGATATGACCAAGTTCTTCATGATGCCGCACTTCAGAATTTACATGTTGTGCTTGCGATAGACAGAGCCGGAGCTGTCGGAAGCGATGGTGAAACCCATCAGGGAATTTATGATTTGTCATATCTTTCGCATATACCTAATATTCAGATTTTAGCACCGTCCTCGGCACAGGAAATGCGTTTAATGCTCAGTTATGCGGTAAATGACTGTAATTCCTTAGTGGCAGTAAGATATCCGAGAGGCGAGGCTGAAGAGCTTGACTTTGAAAGTCCGGCTATAGAATGTGGAAAAGGCAGACTCATAACGGACGGAAGTGATGCTTTAATAATTTCAATAGGCACTATGCTTTCAGAGGTGATTGAAGCGGCGGAAATTCTTAAAGAAAAGGGAATTTCGTGTGCAGTGTTTGATGCAAGATTTTTAAAGCCGCTTGATAAGGACAGCATTTTAAGTATTGCCGAAAATGTTAAGGTTGTTGCAACGGTTGAGGATAATACAGAGCATGGCGGACTTTTCGGAATGGTTTCAGAAATAATGGACAGAAGGGTTATGGGATTTACATATCCGGACAAGCCGATTCATCATGCATCTGTTAAGGAACTTAGAGAGGAATTCGGTCTTGATGGTGAATCTATTGCAAAACGTATTGCGAATTCATTGCAGAATTAACAGAGCTAAGAGCGTAGATCTGAGTGAGGCAATTATTTCATTAACTTCACATTTAACACTTTAAAAGAGAGGTATGGTATGGCTAAAAAGAGATTAGACGTATATTTGACAGAGAATAATTTGGTTCAGAGCCGAAGCGTTGCACAGGCTATGATTATGGCTGGAAATGTATTCGTGGATAATCAGAAGGCGGATAAAGCGGGACTTATGATAAGCGGCGAAGAAAATATTGAGGTCAGAGGAAAAACGCTTAAATATGTAAGCCGAGGTGGACTAAAGCTTGAAAAGGCAC
>CAMCUJ010000224.1 GCA_945878965.1 uncultured Clostridia bacterium | reverse complement strand
GAAAAAAGGTACTCCCGCCGAAAAAATCAAGTGGAACCCGCCGCCTAAGATGCGGCGGACATCTTGATTTAGTTATAACATTTATACGCATATCCCTATCTGTGAGCCGATAAGACGTATTAATCTATTATTTTAAGAGCGACCGCTGTAGCCTTCGTAAGGGGTCTGCTACGCAGGCAAAAATCTTGAGGCTCTGCCTCAAACTCCGCAAGGGACGTTCTGTCCCTTGACCCTATTCCACTTCGCTGTCGCTGCTATCAATGCTGTTAAATCACAAGCTCTGATACATTGTTCAAAATATAATCCGCTTTATTTTCAAGGAAATATTTCTCCGCTTTCTTTCCCGAAACTCCTGTAAGAACCGCAGCAAACTTAAAATCAGCCGCCTTTGCCGCAAGAAAATCAGATGGTGCATCACCGACAATTAATATACGCCTGCAAAGCTCTGAATCATATTTCTTCCGAATTATATCCATATCGTTTAAGCTGTCACCAAATGCCGCCTTAAGAAACACAAACGGATTTGGTTTTGCAAGCGAATAATCAAGCTCCAAATTTTCTTCCGCCTCTGTAACGTCCGTATATGTAACGATTGAATTTTCATCAAAGTATTTTCTGATATCCCACAATTCGAGCGGTTTTTCAATTTCAGCCTGTGGTCTGCCCGTTCCTATTCCAAGAGTTATGCCGCTTTGGTATAATTTTTTTAGTGTACTCTGAATTTTTTCAAGCTTGATAACAGGCTTTTCGAGAGTTACTAAACCATCTCTGAAATCAGCCGTTAAAGGTGTACCGTAAATTTTCTTATAAAGCTCTGTTCCCAAAAACCAATGCTGAAATGAAAGCTGCATTTCATTCCATAGCTTTCCGTTTCCACGCTTAAAGCTGTCGTCGGAGATTCCCATACTTTTTTTTGCAAGCTCTTCTGCCTTCTCATAAATCTCGGGGGCATTAAAGTTAAGATCTTTAAGACAATTTAAAACCTTAGTGAAATGGGCTTCATCTATTTTCTTAATATTTGGGTCAACATAAAGTGAAATACATATAACAAGATATGCTAAATCCCAGTTTGTATTAACACCCTTAGCCTTTACCTCACGGGTTATTTTGTCATTAAGAAGTACAGCGTTATGTATTTTTGATATATTGTTCATACAATAAGCCGAATCAATTTCGCAAGTGCCGTAGAATTTGTTGCTTAAAAGAAGCTCATAAGCCGTAAATGCTGCCGCATCCCAATACATATATTCGCTTGTTATGACTCCGTCCATATCAAAAATTATCTTATCAAAGTTACTTAAATCAATATTATTCAACTTCATAAGTTACCTTTCCCGCAACCCCGGCAGTAAGTCCCCTTCGGCTTTCATCAACGGTAATTGCACGACCGAGTGCAATTCCTACACCTCTGTATACAGCCTCCCAGATATGATGACTGTTTGAGCCTTTTTCAACATCAACGTGAAGTGTACATCTTGCACCCTGAGCAAAGCCGTCAAGGAAGGTTAAAAGCTCTTCGCTCGGAACATCTTCAGCTTGGGCAGGGATATCTGTCTTTGAAGTAAAGTCAAATAACGCTCTGTCCTCAAATGAAATTGCAACAGATGCCTTTGCTTCATCAATAATTCCGACAGCATCGCCGTAACCTACAGGTGTATTCTGTCTTACATATTCGCCTACAGCCTTTCCCAAGGTCATTCCGACATCCTCGCATATCAAATGTATGAGCGTAAATTCATCAAGCTTTAAATCTATCTCTATATTTAAAAGACTTCTCCAGACAATATGCTCAATCATATGATTTAAAAACATAAGCGGAGTTTTTATACGCTTTCTGTAATCGCTTTTTAAAGGCGATTTTTCTATTGTAACCCGAATTTCGGATTCGGTAGTTTTTCGTGTTACGGTAATCTTATTATTCATAATTTTAACCTCAGCTTAAGTAAAGAAAATATTATTTACGTTCCTTAACTGCAAGACCGTGAGTATCAAAGCCTTCGACAGTTGCTATCTTATATGCGTGGTTTCTAACCAATTCAAAGCCATCATGGCTTGCATAGCCAACAGATGAACGCTTAAGGAAGTCAAGAACCGATACGCTTGAATATGTCTTTGCAAACGAGCCTGTCGGAAGTATTGCGTTAGGACCGAGTACAAAGTTACAAAGAGTTACAGGAGTGTAATCTCCGAGAAGAATTTCACCCGCATTCTTTATCTTTGGAAGTACATCAAACGGTTTCTCTGTCATAACCTCCATATGCTCGGGAGCATATTCATTAACAAATGCTATACTTTCTTCAAGGCTGTCAGTAAGTATAACACCGCCATAGGTTGAAAAGTTTGTTGTAACAAATTCACGGCGTATATCTGAAATTTTGGTTAGCTGCTGCTCAACTATAGGAATAACCTTATCAACAAGCTCCTTGCTGTGAGTTACCAAAAGTGATGCTGAATCAGGGCCATGCTCTGCCTCAATCATCCAATCAAGCGCAACCTTATGCGGGTCGGCAAATTCGTCTGTAAGTATTATAGCCTCGCTTGGGCCTGCCGGAAGTCCTGCATCTATGTAATTTGCAAGAACACGCTTTGCCGCAGTTGCATAAGAATTACCCGGGCCTATAATCTTATGGCACTTAGGAATAGTTTCGGTTCCGAATGCAACGGCAGCAACTGCCTGTATTCCGCCAACCTTATATATCTCATCTATTCCGATTATCTTAGCCGCTGTAAGAATAGCGTCATCAACATTACCCTCTTTATTTGGAGGTGTTACAACAACTATTTTTTCAACGCCTGCAACCTTTGCCGGAACTCCAAGCATCAAAAGAACTGATGGGAAGCTTCCCTTTCCGCCAGGAACGTAAAGACATACGTCAACTATAGGTGTGGTTTTTTCGCCTACCAAAAGACCCTTGTCAACCTCGGTAAACCACATTTCTTCAGGCATTTGCTTTTCGTGAAAGTTATAGATATTCTTATATGCATACTCTATA
>CAMCUJ010000223.1 GCA_945878965.1 uncultured Clostridia bacterium | reverse complement strand
AGCACGGTCATAATTACAAATTAATAAGGAATTAATATGTTTTTAGGGGTGACCAAACACGGTCACCCCTAAAATTGCCAATATGACACGTCGGCGTCAGCCGACCAACACTATTTCTTTCGGCGGCTCGTTGCCGCCGTGGGCAAAAGAGCGACCGCCGCCGCCGCATTAGGAGTTAATCATTCGGCTGATATCACGCTTAAGACGGCTCATTATCTTCTTTTCCAGCCTTGAAATATAAGACTGTGAAATTCCAAGCATATCCGCAACCTCCTTCTGAGTCTTTTCATCACCGCCGCTGTTTAAGCCAAATCTAAGCTCCATTATACTCTTTTCACGCCCCGAAAGCTTGCCCATCGCAATTCTTAAAAGCTGTTTGTCTGCCTCCTCCTCCAAATTCCTTTGGGTTACATCATTATCCGTTCCCAAGATATCCGAAAGCAATAATTCATTGCCGTCCCAGTCCACATTAAGTGGCTCATCAATCGAAATATCACCTCTTGAAGCGTTGTTCTTCCTTAAATACATAAGTATCTCATTTTCTATACAGCGTGAAGCATATGTTGCAAGCTTTATATTTTTATCCGCTTTAAACGTGTTTATAGCCTTTATAAGCCCTATCGTGCCTATTGAAATCAAATCCTCTATCCCTATACCCGTATTCTCAAACTTCCTCGCTATGTATACAACCAGCCTTAAATTACGCTCTATTAAAGTTCTGCGTGCAGCTTCAAAATTATTTCCAATCGCCATATCAGCTATTAAGCTTGCCTCCTCCTCTCGTGAAAGCGGCGGAGGCAGCATATCACTTCCGCCTATGTAATGTACCTTAGTTCCATTTACTACCTTTAATCTTAGATTTAAAAAATATAACTTTACCCTTAAATAATCCATAAATCTTTTTAACATTTCCTCTGCTTTTCTCCTCTCTTTTTTCAAAAACATCAGGGTTGAAAATTGCATTGTATAACCCATCGTCAGATAATTTAAATTTTGCAATTCCTACCGTAACTCTACTCGGTATATATAATTCATCATCAAAAGTTTCAATACTGTCCGCTACAAACGCATTGAGATAACCATATTCACAGCCAATTGACGAAAACGGAATAATCCGCATTTTTTCCTTTATGCTTTCATATAAATTATCATTGTCAATATCTTTATTCAATTCAAATAAAGACTTATCCGCTATACATTCCTCTTCAATCAGAATTGCCGGCTTTCCGCTTATCGGGTCGCAAATCTCACAGCCCGTATCAATTAAACCCTTAATGCGTATCTCCTCACCGCCGAATTTTATAACCGCATCCTTTAAAACCCGTTCGTGTGAATAATTCCTTATACAAATTTTCGTAAACAGAATAATTCCAAGATACGACAAAGCGGTTACAATGCACAAAACCCAAATATTAAGATTAAGATATAATTCCCCGTTTGAAAGCACCGCTCCAAGCACTCTTCCGCTGTTTGTGAGGAATATTACGCAAAACACCGCTCCGGCAAAAATGAACGATACAAAATAAAATATCAGCAATGTTTTAAAAAACCTTTTAAAATTATATGTTTTAAATGTACATATAACAAGAACCGCTGAAAATATAAGCTTAAAAACAGCCGAATATATAAATTCAATATCCAGAAAAAACATTATCGTGCCATACAGTGCCGACACCGCCGCCGCTGTAATCAGCCTTAAAATATGTATCCTGAATTTCGTCACAACCGCCACAGCATATATCAATATGGAATCTATCATAAAATTCACCGCAAACAGAATATCTACGTATATCTTCACATATCTACACCTTCTTTTGTTAATTAATGTAAATACATTATACATTATATATCACATAAATTTTGTCATAATAAGTAATTTAAGAAAAATAAATTTAATGTACAAAAATTTGAGATAAAGTATTGACAAATGAAGAAAAATAGTATATAATATTAAAGTGTGATAGATACAGGGGTATAGCTCAGTTGGTAGAGCAGTGGTCTCCAAAACCGCGTGCCCAAGGTTCGAGTCCTTGTACCCCTGCCAAAGAAAAAGCCTTGAAACCCAGTATTTATGCGGATTTCAAGGCTTTTTTTATTTCTCTTTTTACCCCTTAATTAAAATAGTTTTATACTTTTTGATGCCATTTTTGCCAACATGGTTGACATAGGTTGACACGATGTTGACAACTATTTACTCAGCAAGCTGGTATACGCATTATAAACATCTTCCATTGCATCTGCAATATCTGATGAGTTAATGTGAGTATAAACCTTCATAATAACATCTACTGTATTATCACCGATAATACGCTGTACAGTGGCAACAGGTGTCCCTGCTTTTATAAGATTTGTACACATGGTATGTCGGAAAACATAAGGAAAATATTTTTTGCAATCCAAATTATTCTTTTCTCTGAACATTCTCCAACGTTTATTAAACCCGTATTCACGAATAAAATCGCCATTAGTATCAGGAAATAAGTAAACGCTTTTCTTAGCACGCCTATATTTCTTATTTGACAGCATATACTCACGCTGCTTAAGAGCCATTTCAAGAACATAACGAGGAACGTGAAGTATTCTGTGCCCATAGCTCCCGTTTTTAGTGTCCTTCACATATTCTCTTTTACCAATTCTTTTGCCGTTGCTGTCATATACATTCTCCACGCTTGCCGCACGCTGAATATGTACCGTTTCATTCTCAAGGTCAATATCAGATACTTTTAATGCCCGTAATTCGCCGGGTCTCATACCCGTATATGCAATCATAAAAAGCATACCGTTAAAGCTTTTATTTTCTTTTCCGATAGACAGAATGTATTTCATTTCTTCATTTGTCAGTGCTTTGTAAACATCATCTTCCGAAACGTTTACCTCAGATTTCGGAATTTTCTTCACCGCCTTAATAACATTGTTTTTTATAAACCCTTTTTCAATAGCATAATCAAAAACCATGCCCGCTATTGTTTTTGTCTTTTTAAGGGTACTGTCCT
>CAMCUJ010000222.1 GCA_945878965.1 uncultured Clostridia bacterium | reverse complement strand
ATAGTAGATGAAGAAATTTCAATAGGAGATTTTGTGCTTACCGGCGGCGAGCTTGCGGCGGCAGTTATTGTAGACTCTAAAGCTCGTCTTATAAAAGGTGTTTTGTCTGAGGAGGAATGCTTTGAGGAGGAGTCGCATTACAACGGACTTTTGGAGCATCCGCAGTATACAAGACCAAATGTATGGAACGGTATTGAGGTTCCGGACGTTCTTCAGAGCGGACATCACGAGAATATTAAAAAGTGGAAAAGAGAGCAGTCGATTATAAATACTTTTAATAAAAGACGAGGTATGTTAAGACTTGCAAAACTGAGTGATAAGGAACGAGCGTTTGTTGGGGAGCTTAAAATACGAAATGAGAAATGAAAATAATATTTTATAATTAAAGATGAGACATATACTGTTTCTGATTTAGTTAATTTAATCTTGTTTTTATCTGTATAATGTGGTATAATAAATACGGTTTATTACAGCTTGCTTAGGAAAGTTAAAGGAGAAATAAAGATGGAATGTCCTAATTGTAAAGTTTCCATACTTGACCATGCCAAGGTTTGTCCGTTTTGTCAGACAAGGTTTGATAATAAAACAGATGATGATATAAAAGAGCTAAAAGAAAGCATAAAAGCTTCTTCAAAGGATAAATCTAAAAAACGTGGCTTTATGAATTTAAAAAAGAAGAAAAAATCATATAAAGACAGAAAAACAGACAGAGATACAAAAGAAACTAAAAAGGAATTTGACGAAAATAAATTCAATAAATTATTTACATCGGATGATTTTGATATAAGTTATACAATACATTCGGCAGAGGAAACACAGCTTATTCGTGATGCAATACACGGCGGTTCTTTAAAAAGCGGAGAACCTCGTGCTAATGTGAAAAAGGCGGTAAAGAAGAAAAAGAGAATAAGTAATAAAGTAAGACGTTACATATTTTTCAGTATTGTAAGCATACTGCTTTGTTTGCTTCTTTTCTGGGGCTGCAGTGCTGTTTATAACGCAATAAACAGTAAACATCCTGTATCTGCATTTATGTATCTTAAGAATAATACGCTGTCTGTAAATATTGATAAAATTTCAATGACATTATCGGATAATTTAATTGATTTAGAATCATATAAAAGTTCAGATACATCCGGAAATAATACCGAGCTTACAGCGGATAAGATTATTGAAATTTACAATTCCAATAATCTTGTTTCAAGGTCAGATAATGAAAAATATATATATTTTATAAGTAATTTTAATACATCAACTAATTTAGGACAGCTTAAATGTCTTGATATTAAGAAGAAGAAAATAATTGATATAGCAGAGAACGTAAGTGATTCTTTTGTAATTTCAAAAGACGGAAAATCGGTGTTGTTTCTCAGAAATACTGATTATTCGGGAAATGCCGGAGAGCTTTGTTTTAAGGAAACAGGCAGTAATTCCGTTACAAATATTTCTGGGGACATTGATAAAAATATGTATATTTTTTCTCAAGACGAAAACAAAGTACTGTTTCTCGGAAACTTCAATTATTCTCTTGAAGCGGGAGATTTATATGAATATGATTTAACGGCTAAGAATGCCGAACGTATAAAGGTAGATACTGACGTATGCCGTGTATTCGGAACCGATAAAAGCGGCAAAATATATATCTACGCAAAGGATTATAATGCGTCGCTCGCCTGCTTTGATATCTATCAGAAGGAACAGGATAAGGAACGCAAAAAGCTTGTTGAACAGTCGGCACTTTCACCGATTATTTCCGAAAATTCAAACGAAATGTATATGTATGGCGGAATAGAAAATAATACTCATAATATTTATATTGTTAATATATTAAGCGGTGAAAAGCAAAAGATAGCCTCAGGTATAACCGATATTGTTAAGATTTCGGAGGATGAAAAGACTATTCTTTATCGAAAGGTTTATAACGAGCAGACATCGGATTACTATATTTATTCAAGAAAATCAAATGAGCCGAGTAAGGTTGCAAGCGATGTAAGAATTATACCGAATGACAGTAAATTCAGCGACATTTCGCAATTTTCAATCAGCGAAGATTTTTCGTGTATTTCATATATTTCGGGATTTGACATTGAAAAGGGAAAAGGAGTTCTTTACAAAACGAAATATGTAAACAATACCGCCAAAGAAAGTGAAAAAATATCTGACGAGGCATTTTTGTGTCATACATCACTAAACGGAAAACGTATTATTTACGCAAAGAATTACAGTCTTACCCGTGATGTTGTTGACGTTTACAGCAATGTGGGAACGGAGAATATTTGTCTTAAGGAAGAAATTGATTTTAATTTGTTTGAAATTTCCGAAACAGGTGATAATATAATTTGTATAAGCGGTTATAATACTGTCGGGGAATATGGGACGCTTGAAATTATTAATTCCAAGGCTGATTTTTCTAAAATTGCAGATGATGTATCGGCATTTTATATTCTTAATAATTCTGATATATTTATGCTTAAGAATTATGACGGACAAGCCAAGACATTTGATATATTTAGGACAGATAAAAAGGGAAATACTATCAAGACCGACAGCGGTGCAACATATATTATAGGCTGAATATTTTAAATCGGTAATATATAAATCAGACGGAGGGTGATTAAGATTAAGAGGCTTGGGATTTTCGGAGGAACATTCAATCCGCCGCATATCGGACATCTTATAATTGCTCAGACGGCACTTGAGGAGCTTAAGCTTGACAAGGTTATATTTATGCCGAGCGGAAATCCGCCGCATAAGGCGAACAGTGATGTTATAGACGCAAGTCACAGATTTAATATGACAAAGCTTTTGATTAAGGATAATCCAAGCTTTGATATACTTGATATTGAGGTTAAATCGGACGAACTCAGCTATACTGCCAATACTTTAAAAAAGCTTAATAAGATTTATAAGGATACGGATATTTATTTTATAATAGGTGCGGATTCTCTTGTACAGTTTCATACGTGGAAAAATCCTGAGGTTATCTGCGACAATGCAAAGCTTGCAATTG
>CAMCUJ010000221.1 GCA_945878965.1 uncultured Clostridia bacterium | reverse complement strand
TAGGATTTGAGTCATTTCTTTTTTTGTTACGGAGCTATCTTAATGCAACAGCCCCTTTATTTATATTTTAATCGATTATTTCTAAAATACTTGAAAAACTGATTAAATTAATGTATAATTAGTAATGTGTTAAGAAAATTAAGCTTTGAGGGGTGCAGGGATTGAGGTTTCAGGATATATTCGGACATGAAAAGGCTAAGGAGTTTCTTATAAACAGCGTATCCTCAAATAAGCTGAGTCACGCATATATTCTTGAGGGAAATTACAAGGTCGGAAAAATGAGTATTGCGCTGGCACTTTCGGCATTGGTTCTTTGTGAAAATAATAAGGACAATGTAAATTCCGATTCCTGCGGTGAGTGCAAGGCTTGTACCATGATTAAAAGCGGAACGCATCCCGATGTCAGAGTAGTTACAAATGAGCTTTACGGAATTCAGAAAACTTCAAAGATAATTTCCGTTGATACAATCCGTGAAATGAAGAATGAGGTATATACCAAGTCATATATGGGCGGAAGAAAGTTTTTTATAATTCCTAATTCCGAAAATATGAATGTTAATGCTCAGAACAGCCTCCTCAAGGTTTTTGAAGAGCCGCCCGAGGACACTACAATTATTCTGCTTTGCGAAAATTCAAATGCGCTTCTTGAAACCATACTTTCAAGAGCGGTTTTAATAAGGCTTAATCCTTTGAAAAAAGAGCAGGTGAGAGAATATCTTACACGTAATTTTGCTAATTATGCCGATGAGGCTCAGATAAGCTTTGCTGTCAATTCCTCAAACGGAAGTATCGGTTATGCACAGGAGCTTCTTCAAAATGAGGAGCTGAGAGAGCTTCAGAATAAAATTTGTGAGTATTTTTTCGGAATTGTGAATGCTGATTATACTTCAATGTACGGATTTATATTGTTTCTTAAGAAAAATAATTCGGATATAGATTTCGTGCTTTCATATATGTCCTCATTTTTAAGGGATATGCTTATTTCAAAGCAGAAAAGAGAGGAGTACAGCTCCTTAAACGGTGAAAAGCTTTGCGGTATTTACAGCAGAATTTCCTCCGGTCAGGTTATGAAGCTTCTTGATATTGTACTTAAATATCCGGAGCTTATTTCAAAAAACGTAAGCTATAAAATTGCGGTTCATAATATGGTTCTTGAAATATGGGAGGTTATAAACGGTTGACAGTGGTCACTTTTAAAAGGTCGGCTCTTGGCTGCGTAATAAAGTGTTGATTATAAAGTATAAGTTATTGATTATATAGGAAAGGGTTTTGATATGGTTGAGATAATAGGTTTAAGATTCAGCGAAGCCGGAAAGGTATATTATTTTTCACCAAAGGGCGAAAAGGTTAAGCTTGGCGATAAGGTTATAGTTGAAACGTCAAGAGGTATTGAAATAGGCAGAGTAAGCATTGCAAATAAGAAGGTTGATAACTCTGAAATTGTAGCGCCTCTTAAAAGTATTATGAGAAAGGTAACAAAAGAGGATTTAATTACTGCTGAGGAAAACAGGGAGCTTGAAAAGAAGGCTCATAAAATAGCGGTCGAAAAAATTCGTGAGCACAAGCTTTCAATGAAGCTTATAAATGTTGAATATACCTTTGACAGAAGCAAGATATTGTTCTATTTTACGGCTGACGGCAGAGTGGATTTCAGAGATTTGGTAAAAACTCTTGCGGGAATTTTTAAAACCCGTATTGAGTTAAGACAGATTGGTGTTCGTGATGAGGCTAAGAATATGGGCTCGGTAGGAATATGCGGACGCAAGCTTTGCTGTTCGTCATTTCTTGATGAGTTTCAGCCTGTTTCTATCAAGATGGCAAAGGAACAGGGTCTGTCGCTTAATCCGACAAAGATATCGGGAGTTTGCGGAAGACTTATGTGCTGTCTTCAGTATGAGCAGGAGGGCTATGAGGAAATGCTCAAAATAGTACCGCCTAAGGGTTCTGTGGTTGAAACCGAGGATGGCAGAGGCTCGGTTGTTGAATGCTTCACTCTTAAAGGACTTGTAAAGGTTAAGGTTGACACTAAAGACGGTTCTATAGTTAAAATCTTGCCTGTTAAGGACATTAAGGTTATTAAAAAAGCCAAAGAAGAAAAAATTGAGGAATCGGATAATATGCATATATAGAGGCATATATTTCTATAGTATATATTTCCGTATTTGAAACGTATATATGCTTAATTCTGAAAAATGGATTTGTTAAGTTGTAAGCGTCAAAAAGTTATATAAATTAATTGATTTTAAATTGAAATTTATTAGTGATATATTAGTTTGACTGAGAAATATATTAATGATATAATATTAAATGAGGACGGGGAGATAATGCTCTCTCGTCCTATTTTAATGATAGATAAAAATGTTTTTTAACTTCAATTATGTTAAAAACAGAAGTAAAGAGGAAGAATATGAACGAAATAAAATTTAATGATATGGATATGTCTGAGGAAATAAAAAGAGCTCTTGATACTATAGGATTTGAGGAGCCTACGGAAATCCAGAGGCTCAGTATACCTCTTATAAAGACCGGACAGGATATTATCGGTCGTTCTCAGACCGGAACGGGAAAGACGATAGCCTTTGGAATTCCGGCAATTGAATGTATTGATACAAGCTATGATATGAGAAACAAGACTCAGGTTCTTGTGCTGTGTCCGACTCGTGAACTTGCAATGCAGGCGTGTGATGAATTCAAAAAGCTTTCGCAGTATTGCTACGGGATAAAGACCGTTGATATTTACGGCGGAGTTTCAATGGACAGACAGATACTTAAGCTTAAAAAAGCAAATATAGTTATAGGAACTCCGGGCAGGGTTATGGATCATTTGAAACGCCGAACATTAAGACTTGAACAGCTTAAAATGGTGGTTCTCGATGAGGCCGATGAAATGCTTAATATGGGATTTCGAGAGGATATAGAAAAAATTCTTGAAAGCGTTCCGGAAAACCGACAGACGGTATTGTTTTCCGCAACTATGCCGCCCGATATTATGGAGATTACAAAGCGTTATCAAAAGAATGCACAGGTTATA
>CAMCUJ010000220.1 GCA_945878965.1 uncultured Clostridia bacterium | reverse complement strand
AAGGTTTGGCGGAAATATTGATGTTGACGAAGTCGGACTTCCGATTACAAACGGAAATTTGGTTCTTCCGTGTGGTTATTCGGGAAGATGGTCGACAGCGGGTGCCTGAGGGTGACGGCGGTCACATTAGTGCGGCAACGCTGTTGCCGTAATGAAGAATTCCCGGTCGGCTGACGCCGACAGCGACAGCGGTCACATTAGTACGGCAAAGTTGTTGCTGTAATGGTCGCCTAAGGCACTTCACCACAGCGGCATAACGTTGAAAAAAGCCGTGCATCGCACGGTGGAGGGATATTAAAGTATGATTGATGATATTATAGAGGTAAAGGATTTACATTTTTCTTATAGGGTTGATGAGGATACTCAGTTAGAAATTCTTAAGGGAATAAATATTAATGTTAAAAAAGGTGAATTTTTAGCGGTTTTAGGACATAACGGAAGCGGAAAATCAACGCTTGCAAAGCATCTTAATGCGATTTTTACACCTGAGGAAGGCTGTGGAAGTGTTAAAGTCTGCGGAATTGACACAAGAGATGAAGAACGTTTATACGAGATACGACAAAAAGCCGGAATGGTATTTCAGAACCCCGATAATCAGCTTGTAGCAACAATTGTTGAGGAGGATGTGGCGTTTGCTCCCGAAAATCTTGGAATAGAGCCAAGCGAAATAAGAAAGAGAGTAGATGATGCATTAAAGACGGTTAATATGTATGAATTTAAGGATAAAGCACCGCATTATCTTTCCGGAGGGCAAAAGCAGAGAGTAGCTATTGCCGGGGTTCTTGCTATGAAGCCTGAAGTTATAATTATGGATGAGCCTACAGCAATGCTTGACCCGTCCGGCAGACGTGAGATTATGGCGACCGTTAAAAAGCTTAATAAGGACGAAAAGATGACGGTTGTATTGATAACACATTATATGGATGAGGCTGCACTTGCGGATAGAGTAATTGTTATAAATTCGGGTGAGATTGAGCTTTGCGGAACTCCGAGAGAAGTATTTTCACAGGTTGAGCATATTAAGGAAATAGGGCTTGATGTTCCCCAGGCAACGGAGCTTGCATACAGACTTTCCAAAGAGGGTATTGATTTAGGCTCCGATATTTTAACGGTTGATGAGTGTGTAGACGCTATTTTAGCTAAAAGAAAGGCAGACTAATATGATAAAGCTTGAAAATGTAAGCTATGTATATCAGACGGGAGGACCGTTTGAAAGAAAGGCTCTCGATAATGTTTCGCTTGAAATATCCGAGGGTGAGTTTATAGGACTTATCGGACATACGGGGTCGGGAAAATCCACTCTTATTCAGCTACTTAACGGTCTTATAAAGCCGACAAGCGGAAATGTTTATATTGATGGAATTAATATCTCGGATAAAAAAATCTCGCTTAGGGATATAAGATTCAAAACCGGACTGGTTATGCAATATCCGGAATATCAGTTATTTGAAGAAACTGTTTATAAGGATATTGCGTTCGGACCTAAGAATATGGGGTTATCTGAAGATGAAATAGATTCAAGAGTCAGGTTTGCGGCAGATATGGTTGGACTTAAGAAAGAAATTCTTGAAAAATCACCGTTTGATTTATCGGGCGGACAGAAAAGACGTGCGGCGATTGCGGGAGTTATTGCGATGGAGCCGAAGATTTTGGTTCTTGATGAACCGACAGCCGGACTTGACCCGGCAGGCCGTGATGAGATACTTTATAAAATTAAGGATATGCACGAGAGAATGAATTTAACCGTAGTTTTGGTTTCTCACAGTATGGAGGATGTCGCAAAGCTTGCAGACAGAATTTTAGTTATGAATAACGGCAGACTTAATATGTTTGACAGACCCGACAAAATTTTTTCCAACAGTGCAGTTCTTGAAAAAATAGGACTCAGTGTTCCGCAGGTAACTAAGATTTGTGATAAACTGAGGGAAAAGGGCTTTAAAATACCTAAGGGTATTTATACGGTTGAGGAAGCCGAAAATGAAATTATAAATGCATTCGCTATCGGACGTCGGCAATAAATCAGCGAAATTAAGTATTCTCGATTGTCTTTGCCGACGGTGCATAAAGGCGAATATAAACGCAATTAAGAATTGTAAGAGTTTCAATTCTCTACTGTTTTAAATTTAAAACACCAAATGTATGTCATTGCGTTTTGTCATCGAAGATGACCGAGAATACTTCATTACGGCGGCTCGTTGACGCCGTGCGAAAAGGTAAAGGAAGTGATATTTTGCTTAGAGATATAACCTTGGGTCAGTTTTTCCCGGGAAATTCTATTGTCCATAGAATTGACCCAAGAACGAAAGTACTTATTATGCTTGCGTTAATTGCAGGTATATTCTGTATTAAAAATTTTTACGGTTATTTAATTTTTGGATTATTCATATTTTCGGTTATATTTATCTCAAGAGTTCCGTTTAAATTTGTGATTAAGGGTCTAAGACCCATAATTTTATTCATAGCGTTTACAGCAATATTCAATCTATTTTTAACAGACGGAAGAGTCTTGTGGAGCTATGGTTTTCTGAAGATAACCTATGAAGGAGTTTATCTTGCACTGTTTATGGTTTTAAGATTGGTGCTTTTAATTATCGGAACATCAATTTTAACGCTTACAACCTCGCCTATTGCTCTTACTGATGCAATAGAAAGACTTTTAAGTCCGTTTAAGAAGATAGGCGTTCCGGCACATGAGCTTGCAATGATGATGACGATTGCACTTAGATTTATTCCGACTCTGATTGATGAAACGGATAAAATTATAAAGGCTCAGTCGGCGAGGGGTGTTGATTTTGAAAGTGGAAATATAGTAAGACGTGCTAAAGCTATGATTCCGATACTCATACCGCTTTTTATAGGTGCATTCAGACGTGCGGACGAGCTTGCAACAGCTATGGAATGCAGGTGCTATCGTGGCGGTGATAACAGAACCCGTCTTAAACAGATTAAAATGACTAAGAATGATTTTTTTGCGTGGATTTTTGTAGCAGTATTTTTTACGATAGGTTTTTTGTCTAATTTACTGTGAGTAAAATTTTTATAGCTTACATCTCTT
>CAMCUJ010000219.1 GCA_945878965.1 uncultured Clostridia bacterium | reverse complement strand
AACAAGCTCACCTCTTGAGAAGTTAAGAAGTCTTGAACCCTTCTTCATCTTTGCAAAAGCCTCAGAATTGAACATTCCCTTAGTTTCCGCTGTTGCCGGAACGTGAATTGTTATGTAATCACAGTTTTCAAGAATTGTCTGAAGGTCATTTGCTTTCTGTGCAAATCTTGTCATATGCCAAGCTGCATCAACCGAAATATATGGGTCGTAGCCTATAACCTCCATACCTAAATGATGAGCAGTGTTTGCAACCTTTACACCGATTGCTCCAAGTCCGATTACACCAAGCTTTTTGCCCTCAATCTCAGGACCTACAAAGTTAGACTTGCCCTTTTCAACAAGCTTCGGTATAGCATCGCCCTCACCGACTAATGTCTTTGTCCACTCTATACCCTGTACAATCTTTCTTGAAGAAAGAAGAAGTGCTGCAATTACAAGCTCCTTAACCGCATTAGCGTTAGCTCCCGGTGTGTTGAATACTACTATTCCCTTTTCGCTGCAGGCGTCAATCGGAATATTGTTTACACCCGCACCGGCTCTTGCTATAGCCGCAAGACTCTCAGGAAGCTCCATATCATGCATATTAAAGCTTCTTAAGATTATACCGTCAGGATTTTCAACTTCATCTGCACAGCTGAACTTTGTGCCGAAAATATCAAGTCCCTTTTTCGCTATCTTATTTAGCGTCTGAATTTTGAACATCACTAAATCATCCTTTCACTATCAACTACCACAGTATTTTTTACTGCCAATAAATATATGCTTTTAAAAACTTAAATAGACCCCCGTCCTTTAAAGAGCGGGGCATATTAATTCTGATTTAAAATAAAAGCTTATGCGTTTTCTGCTTCAAATTTTGCCATAAAGTCTACAAGTGCCTTAACGCCCTCGATTGGCATTGCGTTATAAATGCTGGCTCTCATTCCGCCAACCGTTCTGTGACCCTTAAGATTTATAAATCCGTTAGCCTTAGCCTCAGCTATAAACTTAGCGTTAAGCTCATCAGAATCTGTAACAAACGGTACATTCATAAGTGAACGATCCTCAGGAACAACTGTTCCCTTAAACATCTTTGAATTATCAAGGAAGTCATAAAGTATAGCTGCCTTTTCCTTATTCATCTTTTCAATAGCCTTAACTCCGCCAAGACTCTTAATCCACTCATATACAAGCTTACAGATATAAATTCCGTATGTAGGAGGTGTGTTGTACATCGAACCGTTATCTGCGTGAGTTGCATACTTAAGCATTGTAGGTGTACATTCCATTGGCTCTGTAAGTAAATCCTCACGGATTATTACAAGTGTAACACCGGCAGGACCCATATTCTTCTGTGCACCGGCATAAATCATACCAAACTTAGATACATCTACCTCTTCCGATAAAATGCAAGATGATAAATCTGCTACAAGAGGTACATTTCCCGTGTCAGGAAGCTGTGTATACTTTGTTCCGTAAATTGTATTGTTTAATGTAATATGTACATAGTCAGCTTCAGGGTCAAACATTGAAGCATCAAGCTTTGGAATATATGTAAATGTCTTATCGGCACTTGAAGCTACCTCATTTACCTTAAGGTATCTCTCTGCCTCGGATTTTGCCTTCTTTGACCACTGTCCTGTTGTAACGTAATCCGCTTTCTTGTTCTTGTTGCCAAGATTTAGCGGTATCATAGCAAACTGTGTTGATGCTCCGCCCTGAAGAAACAATACTTTGTAGTTATCAGGTATTGACATTATCTCTCTTATTAATGCCTCTGCCTCATCTATTATTGCCTGATACTCCTTTGAACGATGGCTCATCTCCATTACAGACTGACCACTGCCGTTACAGTCAAGCATTTCCTTCTGTGCTCTTTCAAGAACTTCTACAGGAAGCATTGACGGACCTGCCGAAAAATTATAAACTCTGCTCATTTATATTTCCTCCATTTTTTATTATAATATAAAATAATTTATTATTTCAATTTTAGAGCATATCTAAAAACTTACTACTTTAATTAACATAATCAAGCTTTCAGATATGCCCTAAACAGCAATACTTATTTTATTATATACCTTTTTTTCATTTTAGTCAACTGATATCACATTATTTTTTTATAATTTGCAGATTTTCGTCTTAATATTCACATATTCCGATACTTTTAATTAATTTTTATACAAAAACACCTTCTCTTTTATGCCTTAATACCCTTGTATATTTCATAAATTCCGATAAGCAAAAGAAAACCGCCAAACATTCGCCGCAAGGTATGTGCATCCGTAAAATACATTATACTTGCCCCACCAATCGCACCTATTATACCGAAAACTCCTATGATTAAAGCAGTTTTAATATCCACATTCTTGTTTTTGATATGAATAATAAGCGATATTACTGCAGTTGGAATAAAATATAAAAGATTTACACCCTGTGCAATTTTTTGAGATACTCCTTCAAAAAAAATCAATGCCGGAATCAGTATTGCACCTCCACCTATTCCCATACCGCTTATTATTCCGCTTAAAAAACCTATTATTATCAGTATCATAACATTTCTCCCGAACTAATCCATAATCATTTTGACAGCTGTAATAATTATCACACCGCCGAAGACTATTTTAAGCCACTTTTTAGGAATGTTCTTAAGAAGCTTCGCTCCGACCGGACCGCCTACGGCTCCTCCTATAGCCGAATAGATAAAAATTCCGAGATCATATAAATCTTGTTTTATATAAATAAATGAACTTATAAGCGAAAAAATCAGAATTATCAAAATTGCTGTTGCATGCGACTTTTTCTCATCTATATCAAGAAACCTTTCCATCGCCGGAACAACCACCGAACCGCCTCCCGCTCCGAATAATCCGTTTAATGCCCCGCTTATAAGTCCTATCATAATGTGACGTTTATATCTTGAAAAAAAACCTTTTATCCCTTGCATTTTGTAAATGTAACCCCTTTTTCTTAATTCTTTCTTATCTTTTCTTAGTTTTTTCATATTACGCATAATTATAACGGTAATATTTGAATTTTTAAGAAAATAGGGTTAATTAATTTATTTACGCTCTTTAAGGTGTAGGGGC
>CAMCUJ010000218.1 GCA_945878965.1 uncultured Clostridia bacterium | reverse complement strand
ACTGAGAAGAAGACAAATGTTACAAAGGCGGTATTCTTTGAGCCGGTTGTAACTGCAAAGGGTACATATTACATTGATAATGTAAAGGTTACTGCAGTTCAGGGCAGATACGAGGTAGTTAAGACAGAAAACTTCTTGAACTTTGAAAGCGAAACTGAAGGTGTGCTTTCTGCAAAGACATACGATAACGGTTTTGAAGTAAAGTCTGGTCTTGAAATTAAATCAAGCAAGAAAAATATTGTAGATGAAAGCTTTACAAAAGCGGTTCGTATGAACAACGGTTCAACTTCAAACGGAGCTATCGTAATTCCGACAGGAATAAGCGGAGGGGGTTTATGTGATATTCAGATTTATGCCGGCTCTGCAAGCTCAAGTGAACAAAGAACTATGGTTATATCTGACGGAAGTAAAGAATTAACTCAATTTTCTGTTGGAACGAATAATCGTTTTGATTATACCTATTCAGGCGGTGCTGAAAAGCTTTATGTATATTCTAAAGCAGGTATAAATGTTTATGGTATTAAGGCTATAAGCACTACTGTAACTGATACCGAAAGCGGAGAAGTTGATGAGTAAGAGTACAGAAGCTTGTAAAGTATTCTTATTTGACAGTATGACAAATGTGTCACCGATTTGTGAGAGCTTCACAGTAACTCCTTAATTGATTTTATTAGCAGATTAGGAATGAAATACAAAAATAACAGTAAAAATTAAAAAACAAAAACTGAAATCGTAGGGCGGATTCCATATCCGCCCGCATGGTATCTTAGGAACTTTTATTTATATATAAAGGAGAAAAAGAAAATGAATATAAAGAAGATAGCGGCAGTTACAGCGGCTTTATCAATACTTAGCGTAAGCTCGGGTGTACTTGCGGCTGATGTAATTGTAAGCGGAGAAAATGCCGGTGCTGTTGTAGCTCAGAGTGAAGGAAATGTTCTTGTGCCGTTTGTTTCAACTATTGATAAAATGGGCGGAATAACATTTGAGGAGGAGAATAACGGTATTACAACCGTTTCGGCTCTTATTGAGAATACAGTTTTCTCTTTCAATTTAGGCGAGGAAACAGGAAAGTACAGCTCTATTGATATAGACGGTACGGGATATCTTAATAACAGCTCGGTTGAGGTAAGCTTTGGAATGAAGATTGAAAAAATAAACGGTCTTGTTTATATTCCTGCAAGCTCTGTGGCTGAGGTGTTCAAAGCAACATTAAATTATACGGCTGACGGCGGAGTTGAGCTTGGAATGATGGGAAGTGCTGTTTCTCAGATGGCAAGAGGAAAGCAAAACGAGGTTGTAATACTTAACGGCAATCCTGTTTCTTTCAGCGTTTATAATATTAATGACAATAACTATTTCAAGCTAAGAGATTTGGCAATGGCTCTTAATGATACCGACTGTGAATTTGAGGTTGAGTGGGTTGAGGCTAAGAATTTAATTAATCTTACGAGCCACGAAAAATATACAGCGGTAGGCGGTGAGCTTGCTGAAAGCATTGTTATGGAAAGTGCAACTGCAATTCCTACAAATTCTAAAATTACTCTTGATAATGAAGTTGCAAGCATTAAGGGTTATAATATAAACGATAATAATTTCTTTAAGCTAAGAGATCTGGGAAAGGCTCTTAACTTCTATGTAGGCTTTGATGAGGTTAATCAGATTATCAGCATTGATACAAATAAGGGTTATGACCCTGCGTCAGAGTAATATTATTTGATAACTAAATCAAGATGTCCCCCGTATCTTAGGCGGCGGGTTCCACTTGATTTTTTCGGCGGGAGTAGCTTTTTCCCACCGAAAACGTTGAATAACGGCGCTCTGCGCCTTATTGAATTAATATAAGTTAAGAAAAGGGGCATAAGCCATTGGCTGATGTCCCTTAATTAATATGAACACATTTCGTCAGAATTAGCTTCCGACACAACTTATTTTGCCGGCAATAACCGAGCAAGAAAAAGTGAGCGTTGTCACTGTTTGAAGTTTACCTATTTGACAGCATACGCTCAAGCAACTGGTCATAAATCGGCTGACCCTTTAAGAGGTCGGAAACTATGTATGAAATAAGCGAAACAAGAACAAGCGGAAGAAGATATGTAAAGCTTCCCGTCATTTCGCAAAGCAGAAGCGTTCCTGTGATAGGCGCTTTTACAATTCCGGTGAAGGTTCCTGCCATTGCAAGAATTACAAACACAGGGATAAGCTCAGATGAGAAAATCGGAGTATACGCCATTGTCTGTCCGAAAAGAGTTCCTATAAGCGAGCCTAAGACAAGAAGCGGAAGAAAAATTCCGCCCGGTGAGCCCGAACCAAAGCTAAGCATTGAAAATACAAATTTTATAATAAGTATTAATGCTGCCATTAAAATTGTAAATTCAAGGCTTGAAAGTCTTGTTACCAAGCCTTGTCCGCCGCCTAAAACATATGGGAAGCACAAGCCTAAAATTCCGGCGATTATGAACGGTATACACATTTTAAGCTCAGGCTTTAAGAATGTAAGCTTCTGATAAAAGGTTTGCGAAAGTGCAATTGAGCGGTTATATATAACGCCAAAGACTCCCGTTACAATTCCTAAAGCTATTACAAGCAGATACATATTAAGCGAAAGAGCCGGCAAAGCTCCGAATTTAAATACCGGCTGCATACCGCATATAAGCTTTGAAACAAAATCCGCTGTAACAGATGCTGCCATTGACGGAAGCAGCATATCAAGCGAAATTTTTTTGTGCGTTTCCTCTATTGAGAACAATACTCCGGCAAGAGGAGCATTAAATGCCGCAGATAAGCCGGCTGCCGCACCGCAGGTCATAAGTATGTTTTTCTGATGTGTATCGGAATGTGTAAGCTTTGCAAAGCCTTTTGCAGTAACCGCACCAAGCTGAATTGACGGACCCTCTCTGCCGAGTGATAATCCGCAGCTTATTGCAAGAAGTCCGCCGACAAACTTTGCCCATAAAACCTTAAACCAATTCTGGTCAAGCTCCCCGTACATTTCGCCCTCAAACTGAGGTATGCCGCTGCCGCTTATAAGTGGTTCATACTTTAATAATTTTGCAACGATTATTGCAATAATTATAAGA
>CAMCUJ010000217.1 GCA_945878965.1 uncultured Clostridia bacterium | reverse complement strand
ATAAAGTTGACGGAATCCATATCTATTGTATGAATAAGCCGGAGGTTGCAAGTGCTTTAAATTCATAAACATCAAAGAGGTGAGTATTAAAATTGAATTTGAATATAAATAAAAATGAGATACTTCGTTATCTTGGCTACAGCGGTCAGACTCTTGATGATAAAACAATTAATCTTATGGATGAATGTATTGAAAAGCTTAATAAAGCTATAAAGCCACGCTATATTTATAAAATATTCAAGACCGAAGAAAAAGAGGATGGAATAAGTCTTAAGGAAACCGATCTTGTTCTAAAAGGAAAAGATATAAGAAACCACTTAAGCAGTTGTGGAGATTGTGCAGTTTTAGCAGCTACACTCGGAATAAATGCGGATAACCTTATAAGAATTTCTCAAAGTATTTCAATGAGTGAAGCTGTTGTGCTTGATGCCTGTGCTGTTGAGTTTATTGAAAAGGTTTGCGATAATGTTTGTGATGAGATTGAAAGAAAAGTTAAGGAATATGACAGTGAACTTAAAATAACATCAAGGTTCAGTGCCGGTTACGGAGATTTGGGTATAGAAATTCAGCCCGATATTTTAAGAATAGTTGATGCAAACAGAAAAATAGGACTTACAGTTACGGAAAGCAATATAATGATTCCGAGAAAATCTGTTACGGCTATAGTGGGAATTTATAAAGGTGATAAGAAATCAAAGGCATTAAAGGGCTGCGGAAGCTGTAATCTTAAAGATACCTGTACTTACAGAAAAAGAGGAGTTTTATGTAATGATAATAGATGAACTAAACAGAAAAATACTTGTGTTTGATGGTGCAATGGGAACAATGCTTCAAAGTGCCGGACTTAAAACCGGAGGACTTCCTGAGGTTTATAATATAACTCATCCTGAAGTTGTAGAAAATATCCATAGACAGTATATTGAAAGCGGAGCAGATGTTATAACCGCAAATACATTTCAGGCAAACAGATTAAAGCTTAAGGACAGCGGATATACGGTTGAAGAAATAATAAAAAGCGGAATTGAAATTGCAAAATCATCGGGAGCAAAATATACGGCACTTGATATAGGCCCGCTTGGTCAGCTTATGGAGCCTATGGGAACTATGACGTTTGACGAGGCTTATGAACTTTATAAAGAACAGGTAGTCTGTGCCGAAAAGTATGGAGCGGATGTAATTTTATTTGAAACAATGTCAGATCTTTTGGAGGTTAAGGCGGCAGTGCTTGCGGCAAAGGAAAATACAAGCCTTCCGATATTTGTTACAATGACATTTCAGGAGGACGGAAGAACTTTTGTAGGCTGCGACCCGATATCCTGTGCGATAACGTTAAGCGGTATAGGTGTTGATGCACTTGGTGTAAACTGTTCACTGGGACCTAATGAATTGATTAAAACTGTGGAAGAACTAATAAAGTATTCAAAAGTTCCTGTTATGGTTCAGCCTAATGCAGGACTTCCGAGAATTGAAGACGAAAAAACAGTTTATGATATAACTGCCAAGGAATATACTGAGGCGGTTAAGAAAATGGTTGATATGGGAGTCAGAATTGTCGGAGGCTGCTGCGGAACAACTCCGGAGTTTATAAAGAAACTTTCGGATGATGTAAAGGGAGTGCAGCCGAAAGAAACAGAGCCTTTTAATATTTCCGCAGTATGTTCGGGAACTCAGACTGTAATTCTTGACAATAAGCTAAGCGTTATAGGCGAGCGTATAAATCCGACAGGCAAAAAGGTATTAAAGGAAAGATTGCGACAGCAGGATTTTGCTTATATAATAGGCGAGGCTATTTCTCAGACTGAAAATGGTGCGGATATTCTTGATGTAAATACCGGACTTCCGGAGATAGATGAGGTTAAAACTTTAACCAGAGCGGTAAAGGAGATACAGGCGGTTACAAGTGTTCCGCTTCAGATAGACAGCTCTGATCCAAAAGCAATTGAAAGTGCGGTAAGGGTATATAACGGAAAGCCTATTATAAATTCCGTAAACGGAAAACAGGAGAGTATGGACGCAGTTCTTCCGATAGCTAAAAAATACGGTGCGGCAGTAGTTGCGCTTTTGCTTGATGAAAGCGGTATACCAAAGACAGCAAAGGAGCGTTTGGAGGTTGCGTTTAAGATAGTTAAAGAGGCGAACAGCTACGGAATAAGGAACGAAGATATATTAATAGACTGTCTTGTGCTTACGGCATCGGCACAGCAGGATATAGTTATTGAAACGATAAACGCTATAAAATTGGTTAAGGTAAATATAAAGGGAGTTAAAACGGTTCTTGGAGTAAGTAATGTATCATTCGGACTTCCAAGACGAGAGATACTTAACAGCGTATTTTTAGCGGCGGCAAGCGGAGCCGGACTTGATACGGCAATTATAAATCCGCTGTCTGAGGATATGATGAAGGCGGTTTATGCATTCAGAGTCTTAAATAATCAGGACAGGGACGCAAAATTTTATATAGAGAGGTTTTCACAGGTTAATGACGATAATGCGGTGAATAATAAGAAGGGTTCGGATAACAAAGAAAAGTCACTTAAGGAATTAATAATAGAGGGTAGAAAAGATGAGGCGGCTGAAAAAACAAAAGAGCTTTTAAATGAAATGGACAGCCTTAAAATTATTGACGATTATTTTGTTCCGGCGCTTGATGTGGTCGGAGAAAGATATGAAAAGGGAACTATATTTCTCCCTCAGCTTATGCAATCGGCGGAGGCGGTTAAAAACGGATTTAATGTTCTTAAAGATTTTATGGACAAAAAGGGCGAAAAAACAAAGTCTAAGGGCGAAGTAATTCTTGCAACGGTTAAGGGTGATATTCACGATATAGGAAAGAATATTGCAAAGATGCTTCTTGAAAATTACGGATATACGGTAATAGACCTCGGAAAGGACGTTCCGATTGAAACTGTTGTGGATGAAGCGGTTAAGAGGGATATAAAGCTTATAGGCTTAAGTGCACTTATGACAACTACAGTAAAGAGTATGAAGGATACAATAACCGCACTTAGGGCAACAGGCAAAGATTTTAAGATAATGGTTGGCGGAGCTGTTCTTAATGAGGAATATGTTGAGTTTGTCGGGGC
>CAMCUJ010000216.1 GCA_945878965.1 uncultured Clostridia bacterium | reverse complement strand
TAGGACAAGGTGTAACTGGCATAGGCTATGATGCGTTTTCTTGTTGCATCAGCTTAAAAAGCGTTGTTATCCCGGACAGCGTAACAAGCATAGGCGATGAGGCGTTTGAGTATTGCAGCAGCTTAGAAAGTGTTGTTATACTGGACAGTGTAACAAGCATAGGCAATTCTGCCTTTAGTAAATGTAGCAGCTTAAAAAGCGTTGTTATCCCGGACAGCGTAATAGGCATAGGCTATGATGCGTTTTGGAAATGCAGCAGCTTAACAGATGTATACTACGGTGGAAGCGAGGATGAATGGGAAGCTATAAATATAGACAGCGGCAATACACCTCTCACCAATGCCACAATCCATTACAATAGCACAGGTATTCCATCATCATTGGATTGTCAGACACAAATCCTCGATTACAGCGAGAGTGACGGCAAGTACATGATTAAGTCAACAGCAAAAAATAATACGGATACAGCAATATCATGTGTTATGTATTCGGCAGTGTATTCGTCAGACGGTACGTTAAAGGCTTGCGGAACAGTTAAGAAGAATATTGATGCCGGTAGTAATAAGGAAGTGGATATATCCGTTCCTTGTACAATAGAAACAGGCGATACGATTAAGACATTTATGTGGGCGGATAATACGACACCGCTTGCAAAGGCAGGGGAATTGGTAATCCAATAGAGTATAGATAAAGCGCAAATTGACTGAATATTTGCAGATAAAAAAACAGTGAAATAGTGTCCGTAAAGATTAAAATGCGGTTTTGGGATATATCCCGAAATGCAACGACTACCCATGATAGTCCTGCTATGATATAATCATTCTACGGTCAGGACATGATTTTCTCATATGAGAGGTCATGTTTTGACCGTTTTTATTTCCCTTAATATTTCTAAATTTTCACCACCGTAATCTATATTTCATAGGCACAAAAACAATTGTTTTCGGGACAATTCAGCGGAGTTCCTATAACTCCCCTTTCGGGACGCATGGGCAGTCTTTTTAATAGTTCCAAAATAATTGGTGTCAAAAATATATATTTTGGGAGTGATGCTTATGTGTGCGGTTTATGCGTATGCTCGTATTTCCACAAAGGGCACTCATCAGAAGCTTGACCGACAGCTTTATGAGTTGAAAAGCAGAGTTAAAGGTTTAAGGGACGAGAATATTTTCACAGACGAAATTTCGGGATTGACGAAGTCAAGGGAGAGCTTAGACAAGTTAAAAGCAAAGCTACAAAAAGGCGATATTTTGTATGTTGAAAGTCTGTCAAGATTATCACGTTCGGCAAAGGATTTGCTTGAACAGCTTGAGCAATTTAATAAGTTGGGGATTGAGTTTCATTCACTTAAAGAGGATTTTACTTATAATTCGGCTTGGGGTAAATTGATATTGGGTGTAATGGCGGCAATTGTCCAATTTGAGCGGGATTTGATTGCTGAACGCGTTAAAGAAGGTATTGACGCAACGAGAGCAAAGGGTACTCGCCTTGGACGTAAGCCCGCCGACAAGGAGAAAATCCGTCAGGCGATTGAGATGTACAACAATCCTGCGAGGACCTCGTCGGTAGCTAATATATTAAAAACCGTTGGAATTTCCAAAAGTACATTTTACAGAGAGCTTAACAAAATTAAGGATAAGGAGAGGATAGAAAATGAAGTATAGAAGATGCGCGTTGTATTTAAAGCCTGTCGATTCGGCAGATGAAGGGTTTAAGATGAAGAAGCTGCATGATTACGCGGATACGAATGGCTTGATAATCACAGTAACATTATATGGCGAGCAGGATTTTCTTGATTGTCGAGAGGATTTCGATATTATTATCACGACGGAAACAATTCTGCTGCCGATAGCTGATATTGAGATAATCAAGGTTTTGTAATACTGTAATTACAAATAATGGGGATTGGCTTATAAAGGTGTTTCGACGCTTTTATAAGCCTTTTTTCATGGGTTTATAAAAGCGGGTGCATTATTTTATAAAAGGTTATGAACGCTTTTATAAAAGTGTGTGCATAGTTTTATAAAATGTTTTGCTTTTTTATAAAACTCAAGAGTTACGCTTTTTTCATTCAAAGGTTCCGTTTTTAGCTGTTTGAAGATAGATTTCAAGTATAGGAGTTTAATGTTATTTGACTATATAAAAAACTGCATATTTTTTAAAAATTCCTTTATACGCTTAAACCTATGCAGTTTACCATTAGAATTATGCAGATTGGCATTTTCAAAAAAATATTTTTTCAATTTTGGAGTGTAAAAAGTTTCTCCTTTATAAAAGGGCGCCGCGGTCAAAGCCGTTGGTAGCTTTTGTATAAAGGGGTTTTATATATGTATAGTTTAAACTCAAAGTATGGTAAGTTGTGTTTATCCGTTGACGAGGTTGCTTTTGAAATGGGAGTTTCCGAGGATGCGGTTAAGTCGCTTATTGATGAGGGGAAGCTGTTGCCTGTAAAGGTCGGCGATGAGATTTTAATTACTATTTCTGCACTTGAAAGATTTTTGGGTATATGTCAACAAAACCTTGACATTTCGTCCGATTTGAGCTATCATACAACAAACTCAGCCGATGGTTGGATAATAGATACAGCGGAAGGGGATGAAAAGATGCTTAAAGGCTCAGTTACTTATGTAAAGGGCTCTGATCGTTGGATTGCTCAGTTTGATATGGGTAAAACTCCGGACGGTAAGCGTATTCGAAAATCAAAGTCATTTAAAACAGAGGATGAGGCACGCAATGCACTGGCATTGGAGTTAGCGAAAATCTATCCTGAAAGTTCTGCTCCGGAGATTAAAGTTCCTACATATGAAGAGTTAGCAAACGAATTTCTGAATGCCAGAAATTCTACTGCTACGGGCAGAACGTGGGATACATACATTTTTTACTCAAAATATTCTATAAATTCATTTGGTAAAAAACGCATTGATGAAATTGATAAGTCCGATGTAATAAAAATGTTTGATACGCTTAAAGTCAAGTATAAGGACAGTACCCTTAAAAAGACAAAAACAATAGCGGGCATGGTTTTTGATTATGATATTGAAAAATGGTTTATAAAAAAAAATGGTATTAATGCGGTGAAGAAAAATCC
>CAMCUJ010000215.1 GCA_945878965.1 uncultured Clostridia bacterium | reverse complement strand
TTTTTTAAAACCTATTGACAAATTAAAAATTTGTGTTATACTAAAATAGTAATAGTTATCATTTTCATCAAGGGGAAATAAAAATGAGAACGAAACGAAGTGTTCAGAAAGAAGCTATAATAGAATATTTAAAAAGCGTAGACACACATCCAAATGCTGACGAGATATATGATAATGTAAGAAAAAAGGTACCGGATATAAGCCTTGGCACGGTTTACAGAAACCTTAAGAAAATGACTCAGTCGGGCGAAATACTCAGAATAGGTTTTGATGACGGTGGAGGCAGATTTGACGGAAATCCGAAACCGCATTATCATTTTAACTGTGTGAAATGCTTGAGAGTATATGATATTAAAATACCTTATATTGATGAGCTTGATGAGAGGATAAGCAAAATTACAGAGAATTCAATTCACGGACATACTCTGATGTTCAGAGGAGTTTGTAAAAATTGCAAGAGCAAGGATTAAAAATTAAATTAAAATTCAATTTTCTGTTTGATTAAATTTATAGTTTAACAAACAGGAAGTTGAATTAACTTAAAAAATAAAAAAATTAAATTTTGGAGGTAATGAAAAATGAAAAAATTTGTATGTCCTGTATGCGGTTATGTTCACGAGGGAGACAGTGCACCTGAAAAATGTCCACAGTGCGGAGTTCCGGGTTCAAAGTTTACCGAGATGGCAGAGGGTACATTAAATTTTGTATGTGAGCACGTAATCGGAGTAGGAGCAAAGGATAAGGTAGAGGCTGACGTATACGAAGGTCTTAAGGCTAATTTTGAGGGCGAGTGTACAGAAGTCGGTATGTATATTGCAATGAGCAGACAGGCAATTCGTGAGGGATATCCTGAGGTTGGTGCATTCTACTTACAGGCAGCTCTTGAGGAAGCAGAGCATGCTGCAAAATTTGCTGAGCTTCTTGGTGAGGTTGTTACAACATCTACAAAGAAGAATCTTGAGTTAAGAGCAGAAGCTGAGTGCGGTGCAACAGCAGGTAAGCTTGAGCTTGCAAAGCGTGCTAAGGAGCTTGGTTATGACGCAATTCATGACACAGTACATGAAATGGCTAAGGACGAGGCAAGACATGGCAAAGGCTTCGAGGGTATGCTTAAGAGATACTTCGGTTAAATCCGGATACAGATAAATAAACCTTGATACGCTCAGAAAGCAAGTATTTATGTGGCTCCTTGAGGGCTGAACACGAAATGCGGTTAACGTCAATTTGTTAATCGCATTTTTTTGTATCGAGGTGTATTTTTGTGGTTCGTGGGACAGGCGTGGGACAGGTTAGATTTCCTTGTCTGATATGTTAAAATATTTTTATTGTTTATCAGAAGGAATAATTATGCAGGGTAGTGTTAGAAAAAAGAGAGATAAGCGGACTTACCGCATTGATATAGGCTATATCGACGGCAAGCATCGGCTGAACTGGTAAAAATGCGATACAGACAGCTTAACTACAGTAAGATTGAATCTCTTATGCTTGATCTCAATGATGTATTGTAAATGACTTGTCAACGCTCAGAGGAAACGGCACAACGTGACTTAATAATCTGAGCTGTGCAATTACTGTAAAGTAATAATGTGGTGGTTCGTTTAGTGTAGCGATTATATTTTTATACAAAGTGTGGTATAATTAAGATAACGTACAGAAAAATCAAAATTTAACGGAGGTATGCTTATGTGTACGGCAGCAACTTATAAAACGAAGGATTTTTATTTCGGCAGAACACTTGACTATGAATTTTCCTATGGCGATGAGGTTACGGTAACACCCCGTAACTATCCGTTTCACTTTCGCAGTATGGGTGTTATGGAAAATCACTATGCAATGATTGGTATGGCATATGTTACTCAGGATTATCCGCTTTATTATGATGCGGTTAATGAAAAAGGACTTGGAATGGCAGGCTTAAACTTTGTCGGTAATGCGTATTACAGGGAAAAGGCAGAAGGCAAAGACAATGTGGCACAGTTTGAATTTATTCCTTGGATTCTAAGTCAGTGTGCGTCGGTAAAAGAAGCACGGGTATTACTTGAAAAAATCAACCTTGACAATACTCAGTTCAGTAAGGAATTGCCGCTGGCTCAGCTTCATTGGATAATTGCGGATCGTGATGAAGCAATTACGGTGGAAGCTGTTAAGGAGGGTATTAAGGTATATAATAATCCTGTCGGAGTATTGACGAATAATCCGACATTTGAGGAACAAATGTTTCAGTTGAATAATTATATGTCTTTATCGCCTAAACAGCCGAAGAACTGTTTTTGCGACAAGCTTAATCTAAAAGCATACAGCCGTGGAATGGGAGCGTTGGGACTTCCGGGAGATTTATCCTCTCAATCCCGTTTTGTAAGAGCTGCTTTCACAAAAATGAACTCTGTTTCAGGTGAGTCGGAATCCGAGAGCATAAGCCAGTTTTTTCAACTTCTCGGCTCTGTTGACCAGCAGAGAGGCTGTTGTGATGTTGGTGACGGCAAGTTTGAAATTACGATTTACACCTCCTGCTGTAATACCGATAAAGGAATTTATTACTATACAAGCTATGATAATCATCAGATTACGGCAGTTGATATGCATAAAGAGAATTTAGACGGCAATTCACCGATTCGTTATCCGCTTATTAAGGGTGAACAAATTAATATGCAGAATTAGACCGATTAATTTAAGTGGTGTATATGGCTTGTTTCAAATAGAGTATAGAATTTAAGAAAGGTGAAAAATATGAAATTTAAAAATCCGTTATTGGTGGTAAGTGATATAGAGAAATCTGTAAAATTTTATAAGGAAGTTCTCGGACTTCGTGTAATTATGGATCTTGGTGCAAATATAACGCTGACGGGCGGTGTGTGTCTTCAAACCCTTAAGACGTGGCAGGAATTTATATCTGACAGTGATATCAGCTTCGGCGGAAAGGATGCGGAAATCTATTTTGAAGAGGATGATTTCGATAAATTTGCCGATAGGCTTAAAACGTTTGATATCCGCTATGTTCACCCTGTTAAGGAGCATAGATGGGGACAGCGTGTAGTGCGATTCTATGACCACGACGGACATATAATAGAAGTCGGCGAGAATATGAAAAC
>CAMCUJ010000214.1 GCA_945878965.1 uncultured Clostridia bacterium | reverse complement strand
TTCCTACAGAATTTTCACCCCATGCATTAACAAGCTCTGCCATACGTTCATATATGAATTTTCCGTCAGCCTCTATATCCTGCAATTCCCCCGATGATTTATTAGAGGTTTTTACCAATACAAAAATGCTCTTTTGATTGTTATTACATTCATTTACGAACGGTAAAACGCCGTCTGTTCCAAGATACGGATTTACAGTTAAGCTGTCAGCGTCAAATGAAGAAACCTCAAGGCTGTCATTTAAAGCTGTTTTTCCTATATAAGCCTTTGCATAAGCCTCAGAGGTTGCACCGATATCGCCTCTTTTCGCGTCGCAGATTACATAAAGACCCTTTGATTTTGCATATTTAATTGTATCATCAAGACACTTAACACCTCTCCAGCCGTACATTTCATAGTATGCAGACTGAGGCTTTACAGCAGGGACTATATCATACAGTGCATCTATAAGCTGTTTGTTAAATTCATAAATCGCATCTGCTGCCGCTTCCAATGTGTTTCCGAATTTCTCGAAAGACTTTGCCTTTATATCATCGGGAATATAGTCAAGCTTTGGGTCAAGTCCGGCAACCGTAGGATTATTCTTCTCTTTTATTTTATCTATTAAAACATCTATCATTTATTATGACCTCCGTGAATTGAATAATTCAAATTCTTAATTTTTTGTATAAACTACTTTTCCGTCAACAAGTGTTTTATAAACTACTCCGTTTAATTTATAGTTATTATAAGGCGAATTTTTAGATTTCGATGCAAATGTATTTACGTCAACCGTATATTCCTCATCAGGATTAAAAATAACTATATCCGCACTTTTTCCGACTCCTAAAGTACCTTTATCAATCTTAATAATTTCAGCCGGAACACAGGTCATTTTTGCTATTAATTCTTCAATGGTAAGCTCGCCTGTTTTTACAAGATAGGTTATTCCGACCGAGAGTGAAGTTTCAAGACCTATAATTCCGTTTGCCGCAAGGTCAAATTCAATATTTTTCTCATCGATATGATGAGGTGCGTGGTCGGTAGCGATTGCGTCAATTGTTCCGTCCTTAAGTCCCTCAATTACAGCTTTTACGTCATCATCATCACGAAGCGGAGGATTCATTTTTGCATTGGTATTGAATCCATCGACTGCACGTTCTGTAAGGCTGAAATAATGCGGAGCGGTTTCACAAGTAACGTTTACTCCTCTTGCCTTTGCTTGTCTTATAACGTCAATTGAATTTTTTGTGCTTACGTGGCATATATGAATTCTTCCCGAAACTTCCTCGGCAATTAGAACATCACGGGCAATTGCAACGCTTTCTGCCGCCTTTGGAATACCTCGAAGTCCAAGATATGTTGACATATAACCCTCGTTCATAGAGCCTGAATCAACTAAATCCAAATCCTCGCTGTGCGACATTACAGGAATGTCAAACATTTTTGAATATTCAAGAGCCCTTCTCATAAGTGACGGTGTCGGAACCGGTCTTCCGTCATCGCTTATTCCGACAGCACCTGCTTCCTTTAGTTCGCCGATCTCAGAAAGCTCAGCACCTTTTAAGCCCTTTGTTATGCAGCCCGTTGTATATACGTTAATTTTAGCTTCATTTTTGGATTTTCCGGTAACAAATTTGACAAGAGCCGCATTATCAATAGGCGGATTAGTGTTTGGCATACATACAACAGAGGTAACTCCGCCGTGTGCCGCCGCCAAGGAGCCTGTTACAATATCCTCTTTATATTCGTAGCCGGGTTCTCTGAAATGTACATGTAAATCAACAAGACCCGGTGCGACTACCATTCCGTCAGCGTCTATAACCTCGTCTGCACTTTTCTCTATATCTTTTGAAATTTCCTTAATCACTCCGTTTTCAATCAATATATCAAGATTATCGGAAATATTATTCTTAGGGTCAATTACATAACCGTTTTTTATAAGTAAACTCAATTCTTTTTACCTCCGTTATTAGCTAATATATCAAGAACTGCCAGTCTGACTGCAACACCGTTTGTAACTTGTTCATTAATCAAGGATTGTTTTCCGTCAATTACAGGAACAGAAAGCTCAACTCCACGATTCACAGGGCCCGGATGAAGCACTATTGCATCAGGCTTTGCAAGCTTTAATCGTTTTTCATCTATTCCGAAGAATTTTGAATATTCACGAATTGTCGGGAACATACCGCTCTTTTGACGTTCAAGTTGAATTCTGAGTCCCATTACAACATCGGCGTCCTTAATTGCGTCTTCTACATTATAATATGCTTTAACTCCAAGCCCCTCAATATTTGAAGGCATTAACGTACTTGGTCCGCCAAGCACCACTTCCGCCCCCATTGTATGAAGTCCGTAAATGTTACTTCTTGCAACACGGCTGTGCTTTATATCACCGATAATTGCAACCTTGAGTCCGTCAATATGTCCTTTATTCTCTCGTATTGTCATCATATCAAGAAGTGCCTGTGTAGGATGCTCATTCATTCCGTCACCTGCATTTACAACGGCTGCATTAACATTATCAGCGATAAGCTTTGCGGCACCTGATGAGCTGTGCCGCATAATTATTACATCGGCTGCCATAGAGTCTATGGTTTTAGCTGTATCAATCAATGTTTCACCTTTTGCAACACTGCTTCCGGATGCTGCTATATTTGCCGCAACCGCACCTAAATATTTAGATGCAAGTTCAAAGGATAGTCGTGTTCTGGTGCTGTTTTCAAAAAATAATGTTATTATGCTTTTTCCGTTTAAATTATCTTTCTTTTTTATTTCTCCACGCCCAAGTATTTCCTTCATCTCAAACGCGGTATCAAGAATTTGTTTTATGTCCTCATAAGGTACGTCCTTTAATCCTAAAAGATGAGTCATTGACATTGTAAAAAACCATAACCTTTCCACTCACTGTTTCGTTAGTATGAAATTATTCTGCTGTGAGTTTAACAGAGCTTTTTATATAGATTATACCATATCAATAGAAAATCCGCAAGGATTTTCTTACATAAACAATGCAGTAAGCAATTATGCGTTACGGAGTGTATGCTAAAACGTTCTCCGAAACACAGAAATCTTTGATTTCGTCTTGTTTCGTGAGGTTGTTATAACATATTGGTAGAAAATCCGCAAGGATTTTCTTGCGACGGC
>CAMCUJ010000213.1 GCA_945878965.1 uncultured Clostridia bacterium | reverse complement strand
TTAACGAACAGGAAATTGAACTTTTAATGGCGGAACGAGGAAAATAATATGAAAAATGCGGAGGAAAACGGAAATGGTTGATAACAAACGTCTGCTTGACCTGTTTAAACATCTTATATCCTTTGACAGTCCCTCTTTTGGCGAACAAGATATTTGCGGATTTTTAAAGAGAAAACTGAAAGGGCTGGGTATTGAAGCTATTGAAGACAGCAGTGCCGAAAAAATCGGAGGTACCTGCGGAAATCTGTATGCCTATATAGACGGAACTTTAGGTCTTGAACCTATTCTCTTCTGTGCACATATGGATACTGTTGAACCTGCAATAAATAAAAAGATGATAACACATTCGGACGGAAAAATTACCTCTGACGGAACAACCATACTCGGTGCGGATGATTGTTCGGGTATTGCCGCAATTATAGAATCACTGACCGTTTTAAAGGAACGGAATTTACCTCACCGTCCCATAGAAATTCTGTTTACTGCGGCAGAGGAGCCGTATTGCAGGGGAATTCGTGAATTTGATTTTACAATGCTTAAATCTAAGGAAGCGTATGTGCTTGACCTATCGGGACCTGTCGGTACAGCAGCAAATCAAGCTCCCACAATTCTTTCGTTTCAGGCATATTTTTCGGGAAAGGCAGCTCACGCCGGCTTTGCACCGGAGGAAGGAATTCATGCGCTCAAGGCGGCGGCTCTCGCCGTTTCGCAAATTCCATGCGGCAAATCGGGAGATACTACCGTTAATATCGGAACAATTTCCGGCGGAACTGCCGACAATATTGTTCCCGATTCCTGCGTTGTAACCGGAGAAATCAGAAGTCTTTCCGACGAAAATGCTTCTCAGCAGCTAAGCATTATTACAGATGTAATGAAAAATGCCGCAAAAAATTACGGCGCAGAAGTAACTGTTAAAAACACAAGAAACTGTATTGCGTATTGTACAGATACAAACCACCGTGTTTCAAAAAGATTTGAGAAGGTCTGTCAAAAGCTTGGACTTGACGGAAAATTATGCAGCACATACGGCGGAAGCGACAACAACCATCTTGCTCTGCACGGAATTAGCGGACTGGTTGCCGCAACTGCTATGAACAATTGCCACTCGCTTTCGGAATACACAAGCGAGGCAGAACTAATCAGGGCAGCGAAGCTTACTCTTGTTTTAATGCTGTCACAGGAGTGATGTTTATGAAAAATCCTTTACATTATCAGCTTTCTGAATATGACTGCGGACCTACCTCTATGCTTAATGCAATCAGCTTTTTGTTTAAGCGTGAGGAAATTCCGCCCGAAGTTATACGTAATATTATGCTCTATTGTCTTGACTGTTACAATTCAGAGGGAGCGCCCGGAAAAAGCGGAACCTCCTGCACGGCAATGATGTTTTTGAGCAACTGGCTTAACAGATATGGGAAAGTCGGTCAACTTCCCGTTTCAAGCAGCTATCTTTCAGGCAAAAGCGTCTACATAGGAAAAGACAGTCTGATTAATGACGCACTGCATCGAGGCGGTGCTGTCGTTGTACGTCTATATTATGACGTTGCACATTATGTTCTTCTTACCGGTGAACGAAGCGGCAATATTATGATGTTTGACCCGTATTATCAGGAAGAACCTTTTCCGCAGTCAGATATTATATTAACCGCAGAGCATCCGTTTGATTATAACCGCATTGTTCCCGAATCATATTTTAACAGGGAAACACAGGAGCTTTATGCACTCGGAAAAACAGAAGCACGAGAGGCTGTGCTGCTGTTTAATGAAGAAACAAAGCTGACACCCGAAAAAACAATCGAGTATTTTATATAGGTATTCTGCAAATACTTTACAGCGTATAATTACTCCACAGAAAGGAAGCATACAGGCTTTGGAAGCAATAAAGTATATTCTTGAAATAGGTGAACTTCTCACGGGAAGAATTCTGAAATTTGACGGACTTACTATGAATATCCGTACCATAAATGTGCCGAATTCATCTGATAACTGCGGTGTATGCGGAACTCACCCTTATATTGTTTCGCTTAGCGACAACAGAAGGTAATATGAAATAAAACAGTAAGTGTTCATTCTCCGCCCGATTAACTCAGGCGAAACGCTTTCAGCTTAAAGCCCTGTTTAGAGTCGCTGAAACGACTTTTTAATTTAATTTGATAATCTCTAATATTTCACCGTTGAACATATGATAAAAATAAATATGGTTATTAAGTTTAATATTTCGCATTCGCCTGCATCCTTCTTGTTCTTCTGTTGTCAGGTCTGTTAAGATTTCACCATATTGTAACAGATTTTTGCTTAGTTCGTTTAATTCATTTGCTGTCATAATATAACCACCTTTTTATAATGAAAAATAGAGTAAATATGCAAGCAATACATATCTACTCTATCAAGTGTAATGATTATTAATTGTTGCTTAAAACTCTAAGTCTGTAGTAATTACACCCATAGCTTCAAGTTTAGCCTTAATTAATTTTAATTGTTTGTTTATTTCTGCATCTTTATCAGGTGCTGATTTTATTCGTTGTAAATCTGCAACTTTATCAATTAAAACATTTATTAATTCTTTATCGTTCATATTATCACCCACTTTTTAACACCTCACATATAAATATATTTAGTGCTTATAGTATAACATAAAATAAATTAAAAAATCAATACTTAAATGATAGGTAGATATATATTCACTTGTCAAACAACTATGTAACAAGTAAAGCAATTTGAAAATGTTGCTTAATCTTTATTACATTTAAAGGAGAAGATCATAATATGAAGCATGAAATAGATATTTGCGAATATATGAAAAACAGCAGTTCGGAGGATATCTTGGTTGATCTTAGAGATAAAATTTCATTCGGACACGGCTCAATTCCCGGGGCAATAAATATTCCGCTTGAGGATATCATAAAGCTGTATCAGCTTCCGAAAGAAAAGAAAATTTTCGTATTCTGTCAGATTGGAGAATTCAGCAAGCAAGCGACTGAGCTTTTGCTTGATGCCGGATATGATGCATACAATTTGATCGGCGGATACAGGAAATACCTAATTGAACTATTCAGTGAAGCTTAATATGCGATATCCAGCTTAGCATCATCGAGCTAATCGAAAGTAATTCAATAAGGCGCAGAGCGCCGTTATTCAACGTTTTCGGTGGGAAAAAGGTA
>CAMCUJ010000212.1 GCA_945878965.1 uncultured Clostridia bacterium | reverse complement strand
GGCTTATATTTACACTCTTCATTCGAGCATACAATTTTAGCCTTTCCTCTGCCTCGAAACGGCTTACGCTTCATAAGAATACTTCCGCACTGCGGACATTTCTTGTCTGTCGGCTCATCCCATGACATATATCCGCAGTTTTCGGTATTTTCACACGCATAATAAGTCATTCCTTTTTTAGTTTTGCGAATGTGAATTTTACCTCCGCATCTCGGACACGAAACTCCAAGCTCTACAACTATAGATTTGGTATTCTTACACTCGGGATATCCCGGACAAGCCAAAAACTTGCCAAATCTTCCCTGCTTATAGACCATCATTCTTCCGCATTTTTCACATTGAATATCGGATTCTTCATCCTTTATCTCTATATCACCTATTTTTTCTTCAGCTTCTTTAAGAGTTGCCGCAAAAGGAACGTAAAATTCACGGATTATATCCTTCCACTCCTTGTTTCCTTCTTCTATCTCGTCAAGCTTTTCTTCCATATTCGCAGTAAAATCTATATCAACTATATCCTTAAAATTCTCCTGCATAAGCTCTGTTACTATAAATCCAAGCTCTGTCGGGAAAAGTGCTTTTCCATCCTTTGCAACATAACCTCGGCTTGTAATAGTAGTAATTGTAGGTGAATACGTACTCGGTCTGCCTATTCCGTCATTCTCCATAGCCTTAACAAGACTTGCCTCCGTATATCTCTGCGGCGGCTGTGTAAAATGCTGCTTTGGATCAAGATTTTTAAGAAGAAGCTTTTGTCCCTCTGTAAGCGGCGGAACTTTTCCTTCCTTTTCTTCCTCCGTATCCTGACCTTCAATATAAATAGTCATAAAACCGTCAAACTTAACCGTTGAACCCGATGCCTTTAAAACATATTTGCCTGTGCTTATATCTGCCTGAACTGTATCAAATACTGCGTTCTCCATCTGGCTCGCAAGAAATCTTCGCCATATAAGTCTGTAAAGCTTATACTGGTCGGGTTTAAGAGAATCCTTTATACTCTCGGGGTCAAGCTCTATATAAGTCGGACGTATAGCCTCATGGGCATCCTGTGCATTCTTTTTACTTTTATAAAACTTCGGCTTTTCCGGCACATATTTTGCTCCGAATTTTTCACCTATATAAGTTCTTGCCGCAGACTGTGCCTCAAATGAAACTCTGAGCGAATCCGTTCTCATATAAGTAATAAGACCAACGCTTCCTTTTCCCTTTATATCAATTCCTTCATAAAGCTGCTGAGCCGCAAGCATTGTTCGCTTAGTTGTAAAATTAAGCTTACGTGCCGCCTCCTGCTGCATTGTACTTGTAGTAAACGGAGGTGCAGAGCTTCTCTTTTTTGTTCCGTTTTTAACACTTTTTACTTCAAATTCAGAGGTTTCAAGCTCCGCCTTTATTTTATTTACCGTTTCCTCATCCTTAAGCTCAAGCTTTTTCTTGCTGCCCTCTTCGCCATAGAAAGATGCCAAAAACGGAAGTCTGCCCTTATCATTTGTAAGCTTTACATCAATAGTCCAGTATTCTTCGCTTTCAAACGCCTCAATTTCCTTCTCACGGTCTACAACAAGCTTTGTTGCAACAGATTGAACTCTGCCGGCACTTAGTCCCTTTTTAACCTTTTTCCAAAGAAGAGGACTGATTTTGTATCCCACTATTCTGTCAAGCACTCGCCTTGCCTGCTGTGAATTTACAAGATCTATATCTATCGGTCTACATTCCTTGATTGAATTTTTTACCGCATTCTTTGTAATCTCATTAAATGTTATTCGGCAATCTGACTGATCATCAATGCCGAGTATATATGCAAGATGCCACGAAATTGCCTCACCCTCACGGTCAGGGTCAGTTGCAAGATATATTTTTTCGCTCGCCTTTGCTTCTTTTTTCAAATCTGCAATAAGTGTGCCTTTTCCACGTATCGTTATATATTTGGGTTCAAAATCATTATCTATATCAACTCCGAGCTGGCTCTTAGGTAAATCCCTTAAATGTCCCATAGATGCAACTACGTTGTAATTCGTTCCTAAATATTTTTTAATTGTCTTTGCTTTGGTAGGTGACTCGACTATAACCAAATTCTTTTTCTTCTTAGCTGTAGTCTTAGCTGTCGCCGCTGCTTTCGCCATCAATATCACTCCCGTATCTCTTTTGTCTGCATTAATTCTAAGATTTTATCCACTAATATATTTACTAAACATTTTAAAACTTATTCCTGATTCATATATAACTTTTTAATTTTCAAACCGCTAAAATATTAACCGCCGAAACTATACATAACTATACCTGCCGCAACTGCCGCATTTAACGACTCAACCTTTCCCTGCATAGGAATACGTATTCTTTTATCGGAAATATCAAGCAGCTCCTCAGATACACCATGAGCCTCGCTTCCTATTATTATAGCAAGTTTTTCCGGTTTCTTGAAGCTTTTTATCTCCTCGGAATTCGATAGTGCCGTTGCTGCTATATAGTATCCCTCTTTTTTTAGATTTATAATTTCCTGCTTGCTCACGCCTTGAATTATATTCATTCTGAATATCGAACCCATAGTCGAACGCACTGTCTTTGGATTATATATGTCAACACTGCCGGCAGTCGTGTAAATTGCGTCTATGCCTGCCGCTTCAGCAGTACGGATAATAGTTCCCATATTCCCCGGCTCTGAAACTCCGTCAAGCACAAGAATAAAATCAGCGTTGTCATATACTCTAGGCTTTGGCATTTCAATTACTGCAAGTACACCCTGTGAATTTTCTGTAAAACTAAGCTTTGAAAATATACTCTCTGTCACAATATAAACATTTTTTTCGGATTTGTCAAGTGTTTTCACCATTTCTTCATTTTTTTCCGAAAATTCTTTACTCATTACAACACAAAAAATATGCGGCATGGCATATCTTATTGCCTCATCAACAAGCCTTTTGCCCTCCGCCGTATACTTATTATTCTTATCTCTTATACTTTTCTTTTCAAGTCCTCGTATAAGCTTTAGATTTTTATTATCCTTTGATGTAATTTCTGTAACCACTTGTACACAATCCTTTTAAATTAATTTAAAGTCAGTATCTGCTTACGCTTCGCTTTCTCCATCGTTTCACTTATCTTCTATACCGCTCGCTGCAGCAAATATCTCAGATAATTAAAACTTTTTTATGTCCTCATTCATACCTATAACTATCGGTATATCTTCCTCT
>CAMCUJ010000211.1 GCA_945878965.1 uncultured Clostridia bacterium | reverse complement strand
TTTTGGTTCTTTTCTTTGTGCCTTAGCACAAAAAGAAAAGAACGGCGACAGCGACCGCTGTCGCACGGGCGAATACAGTTCGCCCATAGCCTTTGTTATTCATTAATTATCTTGTCTGCAAATTCGGATATTGTATCAACAAAATAATCTATACCCAAATCAAGAAGTAGATTTTTATCGGTAAGCGAATATTTAACCGCACAGGTCTTGCAGCCTGCCGCAATTCCCGCCTTAATGTCAAATACGCTGTCGCCTACCATAACAGCCTCACTCGGAGATACTCCAAGCCTCTCACACGCAGTAAGCACAGGCTCGGGGTCGGGTTTATGCTTCTTTGTATCCTCCGGTGTAATTAACACATCAAAATAACCCGTAAGTCCCAAAAATTCTATACCCTTTTTAAGCATATCTATTCTTTTAGATGTAACAATTGCAAGCTTAATTCCACATTCCTTAAGCTTTTTAACACCCTCAGCCGCTCCGTCAAACTTTTTTATAAGCTCATCGTGCATTTTTGCATTATAGGCTCTGTATACCTTGTAAAGCTCTTCTTTATCATCACCGTATTTCTCAAGCGATAACCTAAGCGGTCTGCCGTACATCTGAAGCATTTCCTCAGTTGAAATTTCACGATTTTGAACCGTTTTAAACGCATACCGATATGATGTAAATATCAAATCGTTAGTATTAATCAATGTTCCGTCAAAGTCAAACAGAACTGCCTTTATCATAACTTTATTCCTCTCAATCCAAATTTATTTCATATTCATAATTTCATCCACAAGAACTGTAGTATTTGTTTCAAAGGATTTTTTAAGGTCAATTGCCCTTTGATTGCGACTTCCTCTGAATCTGAGTCTTAAATCCTTTTCCTCCTTAACAAATTTACCGTCAATTAAAACATCGCAAATCTGAAGAAGCTTTAAAATATACTTGTCCTGTTTTGCCATCTCGCAAAGATGCTCAAAAGTATATCCCGAATAAACAGTTATATTAAGTCCCAGCTTTAAAATTTCAACCCCGAGAGCATATAAGCCTTTCGGCTGACAGAACGGCTCACCCCCCGAAAAAGTAACGCCTTGAATCATTGGATTTTTCTTTATTTCATTTATAATTCTATCAATTTTAACTTCCGTTCCGCCGTTAAAGGTATGAGTCTGGGGATTTTGACAGCCCTCGCATTTATGCGGACAGCCCTGCACAAATACCACAAACCTTATGCCTATTCCGTCAACTATGGATTCTCTTACTATACCTGCAAGTCGTAGGCTCTGCACTTCAAGGTCGGTATTCGGCTTTTTTGATATTTCATTTTCCATTATAAAATTTCACCTCTGTATGCAATACCATATATCAGTTATTTTAGTATAGCACACTTTTTAAATTTTATCAAGTTGATAATCAATGCGGAAAAAATGACTTATCCACCTGCTGAGAATAAAAAACATTTTCGTTTCATATACTGAATTATATAGTCAGGAATGGAGGCGAAGACGTGAAATGCTATATTGAAGAACGCACGGTTAATCTTGCAAACTACATCATACAAAACAGATGTACCGTAAGAGATGCGGCAAAGCATTTCGGAATAAGCAAAAGCACAGTTCATAAAGATATAACTCAAAGACTGAGAAAAATCAATCTTTCTCTTGCAGATGCCGCACAGGAAATTCTTCAGGAAAACAAACAGGAACGCCACATAAGAGGCGGATACGCTACCCGTGAAAAATACCGCAAAATCAGAAGCGGTCAATAATCTACATATAATCTTAAAAACCTCCCATGAATTAAATCACAGGAGGTTTTGTTGTTTTATTCTTCTAAATCTCAAATTATTTAGCCGCTGCCGCCACATTAATCAAAACGTGGAGCAAACAATGCCTCATAAGCTGCTTTTTCTGCCGCCTCTTCCGGAGTAATTTCAGGTTCCTTGACAGCGTTATCATTATTCACAAGCTTCTGAGAATATCCGACTTCGGAAACAGGCTCATCAATATTCTCAGTTGTAGACTCACTTGCCGCTTTTACAGGCGGTTCCGGTATATAACCGGTCTGAAATAATGCATCATATGCCGACATTTCCTCAGCTTCATCGGTTTCGGAAATACTCGGATTAACACCTAAATCAGAATCAGGCTTTGGAATTTCAAATGAAGACGTCGGAATTGATACAGGCTCCGAATTAAAACCGGAAGCCGATGTTTCATATACCATTCCTCTGTCCATTGCCTTGCACGAATTAAGGATACGATTAAAGTTTTCCACCATCTTTTCAAAAAGAATTCCGTCACGAACACCGCTGTCACTTATTATAAGACTTGATGCCGTTATCTTATTAATAATAGAAACTATTGTAAGCATACCACCGACAATTATATCCGCTCTTTCTTTGCCAACTCCTTTTATATGCTTGCGTTCCTCCATGCTTGTATTAACAATTGCATTGTAAATCTCAAAAACCTTGGCAATAGAAACCTCGTGACCATGAAGCATTTTTTCGGAATCAACTTCCTTCATATCAATCTTTGCAATTGTTCTGTTACTGCCGCCAAGTCCGATTATAGGTAATCCCTTTGCTTCATTTAAAAATTCAACTGCATTTATGTAAGACTCTGCAAATTTTGTAGCAAGTTCAATATTCTCCTTAGACTCGTTTTCCTGAAGAAATTTCTCACTTATACTTACGGCACCTATAGGAAGACTTGTCTTATCAACAATTTCACCATTTTTAACAAGTATAATTTCAGTACTTCCTCCGCCTATATCGACAATCACACAGTCTGAAACATCAAGCTTGCTCATAACTCCAAGGTAATCGTAAATAGCCTCCATATCACCGCTTATTACCTTTATATCAATTCCTATTGCATCCTTTACTTCCTTTAAAAATGCAGCTTGATTAGCAGCTTTTCGTACAGCCGCAGTAGCTATAGCCGTAATATCGGTTACTCCGTTTTCTTCTATAATATCATTAAACTCCGATAAAGCCGCAATAGTTCTGTACATAGGCGTAACCTTAAGATTCATATCATCGCCCATTCCTTGACTTAATCTTACCATTTTTTTGTTTTGTGAAATAACCTCTGTTGTTCCGTCCGAATTTATCTTTGCAATATTCATTCTTACAGAATTTGAGCCTAAATCAATTATAGCTACCTTTTTCATAAATTTTGATACCCCTTTCATCCGTTAGCCGTTT
>CAMCUJ010000210.1 GCA_945878965.1 uncultured Clostridia bacterium | reverse complement strand
CACCCTTCCGTTTAAGAATTGAGGGTTATCTGAAAGGAAAGATAGGGGGATATATGAAATGAAGCTTGAAGAACTGCTTAAAGAGGTTGAAGTTGAAAGAATAATCGGAACTGATAAGTGCAAGGTAAGCGGTATTTCTTTTAATTCAAAGGAAACAAAGGCAGGAGATTTGTTTATATGCATAAAAGGCTTTAAGACTGACGGTCATAATTATGCGGAAATGGCTGTCGAAAAGGGTGCGGTGGTAGTTGTTGCCGAGCATGAAATAGAGAATGTTGCTGTAACTACTGTTATAGTAAAGGATTCAAGGCTTGCAATGGCACATATAGCAGCGGCATATTACGGATATCCGACAAAGAATCTAAAGCTTATAGGAATTACCGGTACTAACGGTAAAACTACATCGACTTATTTGGTTAAAAGTATACTTGAGAGCTTTGGCAAAAAGGTCGGACTTATCGGTACTAATCAGAATATGATAGAAGACAGAATAATTCCATCATCGCATACGACACCTGATTCACTTGAGCTTATGCAGCTTTTTAAGGATATGGCGGATAACTGCGTTGAGTATGTTGTAATGGAGGTATCTTCACATTCGCTTGCACTAAGCCGAATTGCGGCGTGTTATTTTGAGGTTGGAGCGTTTACTAATATTACACAGGATCATCTTGATTTCCATTCTACAATGGAGGAATATCTTGCGGCAAAAGCAAAGCTGTTTAAGATGTGTTCAAGCGGAGTTATAAACCACGATGACAAGGCTTTTGATTATTTGTGCGAAAATTCAGACTGCAGAATATTAAGCTATGGAATTGACAGCGGAGATTTACAAGCAGAGAATGTTAAGCTTAATTCTGATGGTGTGGAGTTTGATTTAAGATATAAGAATAAAACCTACAGTGCCTCTCTTGCAATTCCCGGAAGATTTTCGGTTTATAATGCACTTACGGCGATAGGCTCTACACTTGCACTCGGTTTTGATATCGAGCAGATAATTTCGGGGCTTAAAAGTGCAAAGGGTGTTAAGGGAAGAATAGAGGTTGTTCCTATTGAAAAGGACTTTACTGTTATAATAGATTATGCACATACTCCGGACGGAATTTATAATATAATAAGCTCAATCAGGGATTTTGCAAAGGGCAGAGTGGTAACATTGTTCGGCTGCGGCGGCGACAGAGATAAGACTAAGCGTCCGATTATGGGCAAGATTGCAGGCGAGCTTTCGGATTTTTGTGTTGTAACGAGTGATAATCCGAGAAGCGAAGAGCCTATGTCGATAATCGAAGATATTTTGGTCGGAGTTAAGGAAAGCGGCTGTGAGTACAAGGTTATCGAAAACCGATTTGAGGCTATTGAGTATATTTTGGATAATGCAAAGAAGGACGACATAATTCTGCTTGCAGGAAAGGGTCATGAAACCTATCAAATTTTAAAGGACAGAGAAATTGGTTTTGATGAACGTGAAATTGTTCAGAAATTAATAAGCTCGTCTGAGTTCTGAGGTGATTTTTGTGGAATGGTGTTTAACATTGGGTGATATAGAGAAAGCGTGCAAAGGCGAGCTTTTTAACGCGGACTGTGATGATATAGTAAAGAATGTTGTAACCGACAGCCGAAAGATAACTGAGGGCTGCATTTTCGTAGCTCTTAAGGGCGAAAATTTTGACGGTCACAGATTTGTCCGTCAGTCGGTTGACAGCGGTGCTGTATGCTGCGTTGTAGACAGTGATGACGATTTTGGAAGTTTACCGATAATTAGGGTTCAAAACACCTATACAGCCCTTAAGGATATTGCGAAAAGGTACAGAGCGGAGTTTGATATTCCGTTTGTTGCGGTTACGGGCAGCGTCGGCAAAACAAGCACCAAGGAGATGATTTACAGCGTTCTTTCTCAGGAGTATACCGCTCTTAAGACAAACGGAAACTTTAATAATGAGATAGGAGTTCCGCTTACGCTGTTCAGATTAAGCTCTGATGATGAAATTGCGGTTCTTGAGATGGGAATGAGCGGATTTGGAGAGATTTCCGAGCTTTCTAAGATGGTTCTTCCCGAAACTGCGGTTATTACAAATATAGGTCTTTCGCACATTGAGCATCTTGGAAGCCAAGAAAATATTTTGAAAGCCAAGCTTGAAATTCTTGACGGACTTTCAAGTGACGGAAGTCTTATACTTAACGGTGATGATGAATTTCTATATTCTGTTTCCGGTGATGTCCCATATGATACTATCTATTATGGAATGAAAAATCCTAAGTGTGATTTATTTGCGACAAATGTTAAGCAGTATTCTGACAGTTCCACGTTTGATGTTAAAATTGATGCAGAAACCTATAACTTTGAAATTAAGGTTGCCGGAGAGCATCATATTTATAATGCACTTGCAGCAATTATAACGGGAATTCAGTATAATATCAGTATAGATAAAATTATAGATGGTATCCGTGAGTTTATGCCGGTTGGTATGAGACAGAATATAATGGATTTAGAAAGATATATATTAATTAAGGATTGTTATAATGCAAGTCCTGCGTCTATGAAGTCGGGGCTTGAGGTTTTAATGCGTGAGTATGACGGAAAGCATGACAGAAAACGCCGTAAGGTTGCAATTCTTGCGGATATGCTGGAGCTTGGTGATTATTCGGTGCAGTCGCATATTGATGTAGGAAAGCTGGCGGTTAAGTATGGTGTTGACTGTCTTATAACTGTTGGAAAAATGGCTGAAAATATTGCGTTTTCGGCGATTTCTGAGGGATTTGACAAGAATAATGTCTTTGTGTTTTATGATAACGGCAGCCTTAAGGAGAGGTTGTTTGATATTATAAAAGAGGGCGATATTATACTTATTAAAGGCTCAAGAGGAATGAAACTTGAAGAAATTGCAGATTTCATTGAAGAAAACTGCAAGTAATGTACATTGGAGGGTTAAATTGATGATTTATGTTATAGGCTCAGTGGTATTGGCGTTTGTGCTTGCGGTAGTTTGCGGAATAGTTTTTATTCCAATGCTCAGACGCTTAAAATTCGGACAGGAAATTCGTGAGGAGGGACCTGCGTGGCATAAGAGTAAATCCGGAACTCCGACAATGGGCGGATTTATATTTATAGTTCCTGTATTTATAGTTTGCATAATTTTATGTGTCTTAAATGCAATGTTTGGTTATGGTGACGAACTGTTTATTCCTCAAATTCTATCAATTTTGGGGATTTCGCTTGTTTTTGGTGCTATCGGATTTATTGATG
>CAMCUJ010000209.1 GCA_945878965.1 uncultured Clostridia bacterium | reverse complement strand
TTTTTTTCAAAAGCTTTTTAAAGTTCCTTGAAACCCTCTCCAAATATGCCGACTCCTCAAACGCGACTTCCCTATACTATCACATTTCTCTTACTTTGTCAATACCTTTTTTGAAAAAAAACTAATTTTTTTTTAATCTATTTGAGAAAACAAATCTTCTTTTTCGGCTTCACTTATAAATGCGGCATTTACAGAATTCTTTATAAGCTCTTTCTTATCAATATTAAAATTACTTTTTATCAAATTAAATTCATTTTCAATATCCGTTCCTGAAACAACCATATTATCTGTATTTACAGTAACCTTAATACCCTTTTCCATAAACTTTACAATAGGATATTGTTCAATACCAGCTACAGCCTTAGTCTGAATATTGCTTGTCGGACAAAGCTCAAGAAATATATTTCTTTCTTTCAACTCTTCCATAAGTTCTTCATCCTCAATCGCACGAATCCCATGTCCAATACGTTTCGCACCATACTCTACAGCACAGCGAACACTCTCCGCTCCGTCAGCCTCACCTGCGTGAATTGTAAACGGAATTCCAAGCGAGCTTGCAAGCATAAATAAATTCTTAAAATTCTCAGTCTTAAACAAACCTTCCGCTCCGGCAAGATCAACAGCCGCAACGCCTTTCCCCAAAAATCGTTTAGCCGTATTTACAGTTTCAATATTTTCAGCATCATTTTTATCGCCCCGCATACAGCAAAGTATTACATTAGCAAAAAAGCCGGACTTTTTAATACCGCTGATAACTGCCTCCACAACTTTATCCTGAGTTAAACCTTCTTTAGTATGAAGCTGAGGTGCAAATCTGATCTCCGCATAAATCATATTTCTTTCCTTAAGCTCCTTGCAAAGCGAATATGCCGCAAATTCCAACGTTTCTTCGCTTTGAAGAACGGACAACGGAATATCAAAGCACTTAAGATACTCATTTAAATCTTCACAATTTATATCTGTACTTATATATTTAAGCAGTTCATCTTCATTACCACTCGGGAGCGAAACTCCGCTCATTTCAGCCAATCTAATTATAGTTTTCGGTGCAAGAGAACCGTCCAAATGTAAATGCAAATCTATCATATATACCCGCCTCCGTTTGAAACTTAATTGTATACAATAATAATTATAATACATTAGATAGAACAAATCAACTCTTTAATTCTATTAAATTATTAAAAAAAGACTGACGAATAAGCTTTCATCAGTCCTTAAATTTCTTTGTTATTAAAAGATTTTCGGCAGCTTTGGAATTGCCTTAGCCTTTGTAAGAGGTATAGCAATAACTACTGCAATAACATAATCAATCGCACTATGAATTAATGTTCCTATTCCGGTTGTATAGAACGCAACACTTATAAACGATGCTCCATTCTTTGCCACCGTCCATCCAAGAGATAAGAATAAAAATACAGTAAGTGCTTCAACAACCGCATGAAGAAGCGTAGTAACAACTCCTGTCAAAACAATATTCACATTCTTTTTAACCATAAATGCTCCAACTAAAGTAAATACTATGTGAGAGCCCGCTCTTGCAACAACGACAGGGTCAAGACCGGAAAACTGAAATCCAATAGTTGTTCCTATTGCCGTAAACAACGCCGACCAAGGCGAAATAAACATTGCAATAAATATAGGAACATGTGCTAACAGTGTAGCCGTAAACGCCGGAGGAAGTACAACTCTTAAAAACCCACAGGCTGTAGGTATAACTATACCGAACGCAATCAAAAGTGCTGTTATAACCAATTCACGTGTTGTTATTTTTGTATTCATTTTTATGTAACCTTTCCTTGTTAAGTTTTCATCCTTAATTTTGTCTTAAATAAACAAATTTTATCGCAATATTTTGTTTAATAAGGCAAAATCAAATTTAACCGTATTCTATTACAAAACCTCCCGGGAAAACGTTTTATAATAAGATATACTTATTCTATTATACTTTATATTTTGCGACTTGTCAATATGTAAACAAAATTTTTTAATAAAAATTTAATACATAATAAAATTAAAATAGGCAAAATATACAACTATATATTCCATTAAAAATTCGGGAGGTAATACTAAAGTGTTTATAATATTTTTCAGAACAATAGTAATGTACTTTTTCGTGGTGGTCACACTCAGAAGTATGGGAAAACGTCAGATAGGCGAGCTTGAGCCATCTGAATTTGTTGTAACAATTATGATTTCGGAGCTTGCTTCACTGCCTATACAGGAAACCTCTCTGCCTCTTTTGACCAGTATTCTTGCAATTCTTATGCTTGTTATACTTGAAATAATAGTATCATTCACAGCATATAAAAGCGTAAAAGCAAGAAAATTACTATACGGAAAACCAAGTATGCTGTTTGAAAACGGAAAAATTAATCAAAAGGAAATGGAAAAACAGAGATTCAATATGAACGACCTTATGGAGGTTATAAGGAACAACGGTGCCAGCGGTCTTGATGAGGTTGAATATGTAATAGTTGAAACAAACGGAAATGTAAGTGTTCTTCTAAAATCGAATGAACAGCCTTTAAAGCCAAGTGATATAGGTCTTAAAACTTCAAAAACCGAAATAAGCTATATAATAATTGATAATGGAAATATAAGCTTTGAAAACCTCAAAAAACTGGGCTATAATTCTGACTGGCTGAGAAAACAGCTTAAACACGAAAAAATAAAGTCCCCGAATGATGTTTTTTATATGGGAGCGGACAGGCAAGGAAACACCTTTATTGTTAAATGTGAGGAGGATTAAACTTATGAAGAAATTCATTGCTGTTCTTATAGCCTTAGCGGTTATAATATGCTTTATAATAATTCATTCCGTAATTATAGTAAACCTTTCAAAAGATATCGAAAACCTTTCAAACTCTGCATATACAAGTGCCGTAGATAATAATTGGGAAACTGCAATAAAAAACATTGAAGAAATCGAATCAAAATGGAATCGCCGAAGAGTATGGGCACATCTGACTATAGATGCACACAATATCGAAGAAATAGAAAATGCTCTGGATCAAAGTAAAAAATTTGCTCAGCAAAAGGAACTGCCCGACTTCACGGATAAAATTACACTGTTTATAAATCTGATAAAACAGATTCCAAACCAAGAAGGACTTAATGTAAAGAATCTTTTATGATAAATTGGTAGAAAATTTGTGTTTTGAATAATAAAAACCGGACTGCGATAACGGATTAAACCAATCATCGCAGTCCGATTGAAATATTTATTGAAATCAAAAGATTTTTAT
>CAMCUJ010000208.1 GCA_945878965.1 uncultured Clostridia bacterium | reverse complement strand
TCTGCGCCTTATTGAAACGGCTATGAGGACAAAGCATTTAAACCGGATAACTACATTACCAGAGCCGAAACAGTAAAGTGTATTAACAGAATGCTTGGTATTGACAGTTCAATATATGAAGCGGAAAGTATAGATTTTATTGATATTGATGAATCACATTGGGCGTTTAAGGATATTTCTATTGTGGTATATTAAAAAAGTTAGGAGCAAAAATATGCAATTAATAATAGCGGAAAAGCCGAGTGTAGGAAGTACAATAGCAAAAGCACTTGGTGGTAGATTTAGCAGACAGGAAGGCTACATTGAAAGTGAGAACTATATAATCTCATGGTGCCTTGGTCACTTAGTATCACTTGCTGATGCAGAAGTATACGATGAAAGATATGCAAAGTGGAATACGGAGGATTTACCGATTATTCCGCAGGAGTGGAGGTTTGTTGTTCTTCCGGATAGAAAACAACAGTTTAGTGTAATAAAAAAGCTGATGAACGATAAACGGGTGGATGAAATAGTCTGTGCAACGGACGCAGGACGTGAGGGCGAGCTTATTTTCAGACTTGTATATAATCAGGCAGGGTGCAGCAAGCCTTGTAAAAGATTATGGACATCATCGCTTGAAGAAAATGTAATACGTGACGGCTTTAAAAACTTAAAGAATGACAGTGAATATGACAGTTTATATTATTCGGCACTTTGCCGCTCAAAGTCAGACTGGCTTGTCGGAATTAACGCTACACGAATGTATACAAAGCTGTATAACAGACGTTTAAATGTCGGCAGAGTTCAGACGCCGACTCTTGCAATGATTTTTGAGCGTGATTTTTCAATTAAGAATTTTGTTAAGGAAAAATATTTTAATCTTTATCTTAAGAAAGACGGAATTACAGGGGTTCTTAAGAATATTGAAAATGAAGAAGAATGCAACAGAATTAAGCTTGAGTGTGAAAAAATCGGACAGGCAGAGGTTATAAAGGTAAACAGAGAGGAGAAAAAACAATCTCCTCCAAAGCTGTATGACCTTACGGCGCTTCAGCGTGAGGCTAACAGAAAATACGGCTTCACAGCTCAACAAACATTAAACTTTGTTCAGAGCCTTTATGAAAAGAAATTAGTTACATATCCGAGAACAGACAGCAGATTTATTACTGCGGATATGAGTGATTCGGTTTTAAAAATTATAGATATGCTGCTTAAAACAACCGATTCTTTATCGAGAATTGATTTTGTGCCGAATATTTCTCTTGTTGTAAACGATAAAAAAGTAACAGACCATCACGCTATAATTCCTACTGTAAATGCCGGCAGCTTTGATAGAAATTCAATTTCGGAAGATGAATACAAGATTCTTAATTTAATAAAGCTCAGACTTTTAAGTGCGGTTCACAATAAGCATATATATGAAAGCATAACGGCGGAAATAAACTGCGGCAGTAATACTTTTATTGCTAAATCCAAGAATATTATCGATAACGGTTGGAAGGATATTGATGATTTAATCAAGGCGGAAAGCGAAGAGCTTTCTGAAAATGAGGAAGATATAATAAGTGATGTTAATCTTATGGAAGGGCAGATAATTCTATCTCCTGAGTTTGAAGCAAAGCAGCTTTTCACTTCACCGCCGAAGCATTATACGGAAGATACTCTGCTTTCGGCCATGGAGAGAGCAGGGGCAAGTGAAACTGTGGATGAGGCTGAACGCAAGGGTCTTGGAACTCCGGCAACAAGAGCCGGAATTATAGAAAGGCTTGTAAAGTGCAATTACATAGTACGTGATAAAAAGAATCTTAAAATAACCGAGGAAGGCGAAACGCTGATAAACATTGTTCCGGATATAATTAAATCGGCTAAGCTTACAGCAGATTGGGAAAATCGGTTAGCAACCATAGTAAACGGCATAACGATACCTAATCAGTTTACAAAGGATATTGAAGCATTTACAACCGAGCTTATAAAGGAAGCAAAAAACAATGTTGATACAAGCAAGGTTGCAAGGCGTACTTCAGAACGCAGATATGATGAAAAGGATATTATAGGCAAGTGTCCAAGGTGCGGAAAGAACGTTATTGAAACGCCTAAAGCATATTCCTGTGAGGATAGAGAATGCGGATTTATTCTTTGGAGGATAATAACTTCTTTAAAAATGCTCAGAAGAATTTTACTAAAACAATAGCTAAAGGACTTTTAAAGGGCAAAGTAAAGGTTAAGGGACTTACATCTAAAAAGGGAAAAAAGTACGATGCTGTGATTTCTCTTGAGGATACGGGTAAATATGTGAATTTTAAGCTTGAATTTGAATAAAATTTGTTGAAAAAGTTATTGAAGTATGTTAGAATTTTAAAAAGGAGTTGAAATAGTAAATGGCGAATAATATAGATAGAGAAGAATATTTATCACCTAAAATTGATATAGTATTCAAGAAGATATTTTCAGATATAAAAAATGAGGATATAATCAAGGGGTTTGTATCAAGTCTTACGGATATACCATATGACAGTATACAAAACTTGAGTATAGAAAACACGGAATTGTTGCCGGAAGAATATGATGAAAAATTAGGCAGGGTTGATTTAAATTTAATAGTAAACAATAAAAAGATTAATGTGGAAATGCAGGTTGCAAGTGACGCAAATTATGCAAAAAGAGCATTGTTTTATTGGTCAAAGCTGTATATAAAGGATTTTGAAACAGGAAAAGGCTATGACAATCTTAAGGAAACAATATCAATAAACATACTTGACTTTAATATGTTTGATACAGAGGATGATTATTTTTCTATATTTGAATTATATGATATAAATAAGAAAAAGAGATTAACGGACGCCCTAAAGATAGAATTTTTTGAACTAAGAAAGCTTGTAAATGCCAAAGATGTAAACAATAACAAGCATTTATGGATGCAGTTTTTAAATTCCAGAACGAAGGAGGAATTTGATATGTTGGCAGCAAAAAATAACGAACAAATTAATAAAGCGATAGTAGTACTAAAGGAACTTAGCGGAGACGAAAAAATCAGAAGAATAGCAGAGCTTAGAGAAAAAGCGGAACACGATAAAGCTTCTCAAATGAAAACCGCAAGGGACGAGGGCAGAGCCGAGGGCAGAGCCGAGGGCAGAGCTGAGGGCAGAGCCGAGGGCAGAGCTGAGGGTGAAAGAAAAATTATTCATATATTACTTGCAAGCGGTATGAGTAGTGAAGTTTTAGCACAAAGACTTAATATGACTGTAGATGAAATAAACGAAATCATAGGTAAATCCGAAAATCTTGAAAATA
>CAMCUJ010000207.1 GCA_945878965.1 uncultured Clostridia bacterium | reverse complement strand
TTGCCGCAGGGTCACGCTCAAAAACTAAATTTATTTCTTCTTTTATAAGCTTTATTATACCCATTTAAGAAACCTACACCTTTCTAACACATACTATTAATTATAACCGATTTTAACCTTATAGTAAAGATGTTTTACAAAAAAATTTTAATTTAATTTCAATATCCAATTTTTTTATATTGACAAAGCATAAACTAACATATATACTTAAGTTACAGAATAAAATTCTTATAACTAAATCAAGATGTCCCCCCGTATCTTAGGCGGCGGGTTCCACTGATTTTTTCAGTGGGAGTACCTTTCTCCCACCGAAAACGTTGAATAACGGCGCTCTGCGCCTTATTGAATAAATTTAGATTCTTTATTTTGAATTTTCTGTCTGATATATAATATGAAGTTTATATTTCGGTTGATAATACAAATTTAGAGATGCCCTTTAAGAAAAACGGAGGTAAGCAGCTTATGGTAAATGAAAATAAAAAATACTTTGCTGAGTTTAGTGATCTTGTAAACGATATTATAGAAAACTCAAAAGTAAAAAATCTTGACAATCTTTCACACCATATAGGAATTTCAAGGCTTCAGCATTCTATAAATGTTGGGTATTACAGTTTCTTCATTGCCAAAAAGCTTGGCTGGAGGTACAAGGAAACTGCCAGAGGCGGACTTCTTCATGATTTATTTCATTATGAATGCAGCGTAAAAAAATTCGGACCGTTTAAGCATGCGGCACTTCATCCAAAGCTTGCTCTCCGTAATGCAAAGCGTATCTGTGATATAAATTATCTTGAGGAGGATATAATTCTTAAGCATATGTGGCTTGCAAATATTAAATTTCCCCGCTATAAGGAATCATATCTTGTTTCAACAGTAGATAAATTCTGTGCTATATATGAAGCAATGTTCACTATTCTTCAATGCATTAAAACAAAATTTGCTATAATACACTAATATAAAATTTAATACTTGACAAAACATAAATACAGAGTTATAATTAAAATGTTAAATTTAATATCATAAATTCAGAGTGACTTTATGGTTCACGAAGGGGGGCACCACCTCGGGTGTCTGTTTTCGTGAGCCTTTTGTTTTGTTTATAAGGAGGTTTAATCAAAATGGCGATAATAAACGGAAAAAATATCGAAAATGCTAACGGAATGAGCGTTTCCGACTATCTTGACAGCCTGAATTACAATTCACAGCGTATTGCTGTAGAGCTGAACGGAAATATTTTGCCTAAGAAGAATTTTAAAGATACAATTATTTCAGAGGCTGATAAAATAGAAATAGTCGCATTTGTAGGCGGAGGATGATAGTAGATGACTTATATAGATGTAACCTTGAATGGAAAGAAAATAAGCGTTCCGAATTCATCCAAATTATTTGAACTTACGAAGTATACAGAAATTGATGCTGAAACTTCAAATACAGATATAGTTTATGTACTAAACGGATATAACGCTGATAAAAACTCAGAGCTTTCCGAAAATGACAGTATAGTAATTCTTAAAAAAGGTGAAATGCCTGACCAAACCGAGCTTGAATATATGCTTACTGCCCGTAACTTACCGGGAATTTATGAAAAAATCAAAAATTCCTGTATTGGAATTGCAGGACTTGGCGGACTTGGCTCAAACATTGCATTATCACTTGCAAGAATCGGAATAGGAAAGCTTATAATAGCTGATTTTGATGTTGTTGAACCTACAAATTTAAACAGGCAGCAATATTTTATAAATCAGCTCGGAAAGCCTAAAACCGCAGCTCTTAAGGAATTAATTTCAAACGCTAATCCTTATGTTACGGTTATAGAGCACAATACTATGCTAAATCCCGAAAACTGCTTAAGCATTTTCAAGGACTGCGACGTTATATGTGAGGCGTTTGACAATCCCGAAAGCAAGGCTTGGTTCGCCGAAAGTATTCTTTGTAATCTGTCAGATACAACGCTTATATCAAGCTCCGGAATGGCAGGACTCGGCTCATCAAATGAGATTTTGACCAAAAAGATTTCCAAGCGTTTTTATATCTGCGGCGATTTAAAAAGTGATGCAAAAGAGCTTGGCGGTCTTATGTCACCGAGAGTTTCAATATGTGCCGGCCATCAGGCAAATATAGCTTTAGAGATTATTGTAAATAGAAATAAATAAGGAGGTAAACTGCTGTACATTAATTATTAACGCACAGTCAGTCAGATAAAATTATGATTAATAACAATTTAAATAAAGATAATGACAAGCTTATAATAGGAGGACACGAATTTAATTCAAGATTTATTTTAGGCTCGGGAAAATACTCACTTGAGCTTATAAATGCAGCAATTCAAAATGCCGGTGCAGAAATAATAACTCTTGCACTCCGCCGAGCAAATGAATCGGGAATGGAAAATATTTTAGACTACATTCCAAAGGGAGTAACACTTCTTCCCAATACCTCAGGTGCAAGAAATGCCGACGAGGCTGTAAGAATTGCAAGGCTTTCCCGTGAAATAGGCTGCGGAGATTTTGTTAAAATTGAGGTTATCCACGATTCAAAATATTTGCTTCCCGATAACTATGAAACAATAAAGGCAACCGAAATATTAGCCAAAGAAGGCTTTGTAGTAATGCCGTATATGTACCCTGACTTAAATGCCGCAAGAGATTTAGTAAATGCCGGAGCTGCGGCTGTAATGCCTCTTGCCTCACCTATCGGTTCAAACAGAGGTCTTTGTACTAAAGAATTTATAGAAATTCTCATTTCAGAAATTGACCTTCCTATAATAGTAGATGCCGGAATAGGCAAACCGTCGCAAGCTTGTGAAGCTATGGAAATGGGCGCTGCCGCTATAATGGCAAATACCGCTATTGCAACAGCAAAAGATATTCCTATGATGGCGAATGCATTCCGTCTTGCGATTGAATCGGGCAGAAAAGCCTATCTCGCAGGTCTTGGAAGAGTTTTAAACAGCGGTGCAGCTGCTTCTTCTCCGCTTACAGGATTTTTAAATGACTGATAGCATAATTAACAATTAGGAGGAAATTTACACAATGACTAATGAAAGAATTAACCATATGGAGTATCTTTCGGGAATGGAGAATATAGGCTCAGATATTGAAGATAAAGTAATTTCAAAAATGAATAGCTTCAGTCCCGAAAATTATACCGAAAGTGACGTTATATCCGCATTGGAAAACAGCGTATGTACAGAAGAGGATTTCGGAGCATTGCTGTCGCCCGCAGCCGAAAAATATATTGAGGAAATAGCAAGAAAGGCACAAAGCGAAACGAAAAAGCATTTCGGAAATTCAATTTATATGTTT
>CAMCUJ010000206.1 GCA_945878965.1 uncultured Clostridia bacterium | reverse complement strand
GCTTGCAGAGAAATGAAAGAAAAAAGCGAGCTTATACGAGCAGTACGGATTAAAGGAGATACACCAAGGATAGACAAAAGCTTAAAGGCACAGGGCAGAGGGGCTTATGTTTGCAGGAATGAGGATTGCGTTAATCTTGCAAAGAAGAAACGTGCATTTGAGAAAGCATTCTCTTGCAAGGCAGATTATTTATACGATGAGATTTTAACGGAGTTAAACAATAATGGATAATAAGATTTTTGGTTTTTTGGGCCTTGCAATGCGTGCCGGAAAGCTTGATATAGGTGAGCAAAGAGTTAAGGAAAGGATAAAGGATAAAAAAGCAGAGCTTGTTATATTATCTGATGACGCGTCTTTAAATACGAAAAAAAAGATTACCGATATGTGTAATTTTAGAGATATAAGACTTATCGTTTTATCGGACAGATATACACTCGGAAAAAGTGTAGGCAGAGAGTTTGCGGTTGTTTTATCGGTTTCGTACAGCGGTTTTTCAAAAAGGATTGAGGAGCTGTTTGATGAGGAATGATAAAGCGGGATTATTGATTTATGAGAATTAACGGGCAATATATAAGGAGGTAGTTTAATGTCAAAGGTTAGAGCTTATGAGCTGTCAAAAGCGTTTGGAGTACCCAGCAAGGAGATAGTAAAAATTCTTAAGGATTATGGGGTATCCAACAAAAATCATATGAGTGCGCTTGACGAAAACGAGGTAAATGTGATTTTTGAATATTATACACAAAAGAATCCGGCAAAGGATTTTTCAGCAGTTTTAAAAGTAGCTGAGAAAGCTCCTGTTAAGGAGGAAAAAAAGGCGAAGAAGGCTGAAGATAATTCAGATAATGAGTATTCTTCCGTTGATGCACCGCCGGAAAATAAGGGAAGAAAGGTTCGTGTTGTAGATACAAGAGTAAATGACGTGGATCTTGACCGTCTTGATGATGAAGAAATAGAAAAGCTTATACCGGACAATGTTAAGGATGAAAGCTCGGTTAAGAAGCAGAAAATAAAGAATGCACCAAAGAAGGCTAAGATGAACAAAAATCAGCCTGAAAATCACAAAAATGTTAAGAAAGAAAAGAAGCCTGAAAAGCTTGAGGTTAAGATTCCTGATGAGATAACCGTCGGAGAGCTTGCGAGCAGACTTGACAGACCTGTAACTGAGGTTATTAAAAAGCTTATGCTGCTTGGAATTATGGCGTCTATGAATGAAACAATAGATTTCGACACAGCCTCCCTTATAGTTGAGGATTTCGGCGGAGTTGTAGAGCGTGAAATAATTCTTACAGAAGAGGATAAACTATTTAATGATGTTGAGGATTTACCGGAGTCATTAAAGCCACGTTCACCGGTAGTAGTTGTTATGGGTCACGTTGACCATGGTAAAACCTCGCTTCTTGATACAATACGAAATACAAATGTTACGCAGGGCGAGTTTGGCGGTATTACTCAGCATATAGGTGCTTACAGAGTAAGAGTCGGAAACGAGAAGATAACATTCCTTGATACTCCGGGACACGAGGCATTTACTGCGATGCGTGCAAGAGGTGCTCTTGTAACCGATATAGCAATTCTTGTTGTTGCGGCTGACGATGGAATTATGCCACAGACAATCGAGGCAATAAACCATGCAAAAGCGGCTGAAGTTTCTATTATTGTTGCTATAAATAAGATAGATAAAGATGGTGCAAATCCTGACAGAGTTAAACAGGAGCTTACAGAGTATGGACTTGTTCCTGAGGAATGGGGCGGTGATACTGTTTGTGTTGAAATATCTGCAAAGAAGAATATCAATATAGATAAGCTTCTTGAAATGGTAGTATTGATAGCTGAAATGAAGGAGCTTAAGGCGAACCCTAACCGTTTAGCTAAAGGAACAGTTATTGAAGCACAGCTTGACAAGGGCAGAGGTTCTGTTGCAACACTTTTGGTTCAGAACGGAACACTTAAGGTTGGAGATGTTGTTGTTGCCGGAACAGCCGTTGGAAGAGTAAGAGCTATGATTGACGATAAGGGCAGACAGATTAAGAAGGCAGGTCCATCAATTCCGGTTGAGATACTTGGACTTTCCGAAGTTCCCGAGGGCGGAGATTTATTCTATGCCGTATCCGATGAGAAGAAGGCCCGTGAAGTAGTTGAAGCAAGAAAGTTCAAGCAGAAACAGGCAAGCCAGAAGGCTGCGGCAGTTTCACTTGATAATCTATTTGCTCAGATTGAAGCGGGAAAGATGAAGAATCTTAATATTATAGTTAAGGCTGATGTGAACGGTTCTGCTGAGGCGGTTAAACAATCGCTTGAAAGAATTAAGAATGAAGAAGTTCAGGTAAATGTAATTCATGCGGCAGTAGGTGCTATAAATGAGTCTGACGTAATGCTTGCAAGTGCTTCAAGTGCGATTATTGTAGGATTTAACGTAAGACCTACACCGGGTGCTGTTGCGGCTGCTGATGCATCTGATGTTGATATGAGAATGTATCGTGTAATTTATGATGCAATTGAGGATATAGAGGCGGCTATGAAGGGTATGCTTTCTCCGAAGTTTAAGGAGGTTGTTACAGGTCATATTGAAATCAGAACAACATTCAAGGTTTCGGGTGTCGGAACAATCGGCGGTGCGTATGTAACTGACGGTAAGATTCAGAGAAACAGCCAAGTTAGAGTTGTACGTGACGGTATAGTAATTCACGAAGGACTTTTAGGCTCGCTTAAGAGATTTAAGGATGATGTTAAGGAAGTTGCATCAGGCTATGAGTGCGGTGTGAGCATTGACGGATTTAATGATATTAAGGACGGCGATGTTGTTGAAGCATTTGTTATGGAGCAGATAATGCCGTAATGTGCTGAATGTGAGGTGATAAAATTGGCATCTTATAATAGAACAGACAGAATTTCAGAAGAAGTAAAAAGAGAACTTAGTCAGGTGATACGAGAACTGAAAGACCCGAGAATTCCGACAATGGTTTCTGTTGTGAATGTTGAGGTTACTAAGGATTTAAGATTTGCAAAGGCTCATATAAGTGTATTTGGTGAGGATAAGGTTAAAAATGATGCGATTGCCGCACTTAAGTCTGCTGCCGGATTTGTAAGACGTGAGATTGGACACAGACTTAATCTGAGGAATACTCCGGAATTCACCTTTGTTTTGGATGATTCCATAGAATATGGTTCACATATTAATCAGATTTTAAAAGAACTCTAAGGGTCACGCAGTGACATTATCTTGCTCGGCTAACGCCGACAGCGACGGCGGTCGGTGACAGCGAAGCGGATAGGGTCAAGGGACGGAATGTCCCTTGCAGGGTTCAAAGGGACGGAATGTCCCTTGCGGAGTTTGAGGCAGAGCCTCAAGGTTTTAGTCGGCGGAGCCGACCTGTTA
>CAMCUJ010000205.1 GCA_945878965.1 uncultured Clostridia bacterium | reverse complement strand
GTACAAGGAGCTTGGAATTTTTAAATGCGCTCCACATGGCCTTATCCTTGACCTCGCAATTTTCATTTCTGTTAGGATAATCAACGGGCCATCTTAATTCAGATAAGCAGATATTCATGGCATATCTGAACTCAGGATTAAAGAAATCAGGGTGTTCATCTGATTTTTGAAGTATGGATTCGGCCAACTGTTTTTCGCTGATAAAATCATTTACGTCAAGCTGAATATGCTGCTGACCGTTATCTATGGTTACGCTTTTAACGCCGAGCAGAGCAAGATAGACAAACAGAGGAAGTTGATCCGTCTTGTTGTTCATTTGGCGAACCGATAATTTTCTGAATTGCTTGCCATAGTAATCAACGGCATCATCGGCATATGATTTAAGAGAATAAACATCAACCGTGCCGTTATTAAGAAACGGAGTATTTGTGTTAAGATCGATGGTAATAAATAACTCATCGGCATTATTGATTTTTGAAATAATGGTTTTCTTTAAAAGATCTTCTTTGTTCTCATCCTTGATTTTTTCATTTCTTATGCATTTGATTAAAAACGATAATTCCTGAATTGACAACGCATCGGCTTTTTCCTGCGTTATATCTGAATCAAGCATTGCTCTGAGTTCACCCAGTCTAGAATCGGATAATTTGTCCTTGTTGATCTTGTTATGTCCGTTGTCCAATGAACCGATAATATTTCCTTTTTTAAACAGTGAAACATTGGGATTATCCACGATAATACCATATGCGTTCTCGTTGCCGCCGTTTTCCGCATATGTAATTTCTTTTAAATCGTCACGACCGATTTTTTCGAGTGAAAGAATTCGGCATGTGAGCTGTAATTGCTCTCCGGAATACATACAGATACCTTCGCCCTGCTTAAATGTTCCTTTTAAAAGAAATCCCGAAACATATGTGACATCTTTACCGTCCCGTTTAAGAGTATATGCGTCATCTATCTGAAATGCAGAGTTATTTTTTGCTATTTGATCCTGAATATTTTGTTCATTAGTACTCATAAAAATCTCCTTAGTCTAATTACAGTTTTTTACCTGCACAACTATAAATAGTTTAACATATTATAGTTTGAAAAAAACATATGAAAGCAGTAAAATTAAAAAAAGATTTAATAAATATATTTTGGGAGGCGGTTTTATGTCAGGACTTAAAGAAAAAGCGGAAATAGGCTTAGGGATAGCAAAAGAGGCGGCAAAGGACGGTTTAGAGGCAGCGGCAGATGCTACGGCAAAGGGATTTGAGGCTGCAAAAGAAGCAACTTCAAGCGGTCTTAAAAAAGCCAAAAATGCAGCCGAGAAGGGAGTAGAAGAGGTAAAGGAGAAGACCGAAAAGATACTTGAAAAGACAAGTGAAAAAATTAAAGAAATGAAAAAATAATATGCCCGGTGTAAAGATTTAATATGAGCTTTGCCGGATAAATGATTTTTTGAAATTAATTTGTCCGGTTTACATATGTATAATAAAACATACAACCGTATTAATGCATATTTAACATAATATAAAAAATAACAACTTTTTAATTTTATAAATTATTTATGAGTATTAACTTATTAAATAAATAGTATTTTTTAAATAAATAATATAAACTTAAAAAGTTGTTTTTAATTGCGTCTTAATAATCTTAAAAAAGAGGTATTTCATGGACATTTTTGGATGGATATCGATGCTGGGAGGGCTTGCCATGTTCCTTTACGGCATGCATCTCATGGGAGAAGGTCTCCAATCGGGCGGAGGTAAGGTTGTCGGTGCTATGGAAAAGATGACGTCAAATCCTTTCATGGCAGTTCTTCTCGGCCTTGGTATTACGGCGGTAATTCAGTCTTCATCCGCTACAACCGTTATGGTAGTAGGTTTTGTTAACTCAGCTACGCTTAATCTCGAGCAGGCTGCAGGCGTTATTATGGGTGCCAACGTAGGTACTACCGTTACGTCATGGATTTTGAGTTTGACGGGCTTAAGCGGGGATAATCCTTTTATTACGGCATTTAAGCCTTCCACCTTCGCCCCTATTATGGCTATGGTGGGAGTAATACTGCTTATATTCTTAAAAAAAGAAAAATTGCATACGGTAGGTAAAGTCCTTTTCGGTTTAGGTTTGCTTCTGATAGGTATGGATTTCATGTCCGCCGCCGTTAAGCCGTTGGCGAATGATCCAAACTTTACAAACCTGTTATTGATGTTCTCCAATCCTATACTCGGAGTTATTGCCGGTACCGTTATTACGGCGGCAATTCAAAGTTCCTCTGCTTCGGTAGGTATTTTACAGGCATTGATTCTTACGGGTACAATACCGTATTCATCGGTTCTTCCTATTATTATGGGTCAGAACATAGGTACCTGCGTTACGGCTCTTATATCAAGTATAGGAACATCCAAAAATGCCAAGCGAGCCGCATTTATACATCTGTACTTTAATGTTATAGGTACGGTTATATTTATGGCGGGATTCTATACAATTAATGCCTTTCATCCGTTTGCATTCCTCGGAGATGCGGCGACCCCTATGGGTATTGCCATATTCCATACATTCTTTAACCTGCTTACAACGGCTATTCTTCTTCCGAACAGAAAGCTTCTTGTTAAACTTGCATGTAAAACCGTGCGCGGAAAAGCAACCGTTGAAGAAGAGGCGGATGAGGAATTGGCTCACAATCTTTCAAAAATCAACGATATTTTCCTCAATCAGCCTTCGGCGGCTGTAGATCAGGCTTATGAAGTTACCGTAAAAATGAGTGAAACGGCTAAAGAGAGTATGAATATAGCACTTTCTCTTTTGCATGATTATAATGAGGAAAAAGCAAACCGTGTTACGATTATGGAATCACAGGTTGATAAATATGAAGATAAACTCGGAACTTTCTTACTTAAGATAAGTACAAGGGAATTGAGTAATAAGCAGGCAGACAAGGTAGGCGTAATGCTTCGTATGATCGCCGACCTTGAGCGTATTGCCGATCATGCGGAAAACACGATGTTTTCGGCCAAAGAAATTCATGAAAAGAAGGAATTTTTCACTCCTGAGATAACATCTGATATGCATGTCCTTGAAGATGCAATCAAGGATATACTTGAAACAACTCATAACGGGCTTGTTACGGGTGACGTTATGGTTGCCAAGAGGGTTGAACCTCTTGAAGAAGTTATCAAGAGCCTCAGTATTAAGCTTCGTGACAGACGTGTTAAGTACCTTACTACAGGTAAATGCACCATGGTTACAAGTTTTATTCTCTCGGATCTGAGCATTTATCTTGAAAGAGTTGCAGCTCACTGTTCCAATATTGCCATCGCAACCATAGAAGTTGCCAAGGGTGACCTTTCACTCGACATGCATGAATATATAGAGACGGTGAAGAAATCCAATTCGG
>CAMCUJ010000204.1 GCA_945878965.1 uncultured Clostridia bacterium | reverse complement strand
GTGCCAGCAGTGCTGTGGCTTTGGTTGGTAAGAATGACAGTCTTTATTTCTTTAAGCGTCAGTTTTTATGGATGATTGTCGGAAGTTTTGGAATGTTCTTTATGGCTAAGATTGATTATCATAAGCTTCAGCAGTATGCCGGTGTATTATGGATTTCAAGTCTTTTATTATTGCTTCTTGTGTTAATTCCGGGTATAGGAAAGATAGTTAATGATGCAAGACGATGGATTTACATAGGTCCGATAAGCTTTCAGCCATCTGAAATTGCAAAAATTACTTCTATAATTTTCTTTTCAAGATTTCTGGTTCTTAATCAGAAAAACATAAAGAAATTTGGTAAAGGCTTATGTGTATATTTAGTACCTATAGGCGTAGTTGCGGCGCTTATAATGCTTGAACCGCATTTCAGTTGTACAATGCTGATAGTTATGACGGCTATGATATTGTTCTTTATAGCAGGTATGAATACAAAGCATATCGGGGTCATTATTATCATTGCGGTTCTTGCAATAGCGGTAATGATAATTTTAGAGCCTTATAGAATGGCGAGAGTTACAACGTTTCTTGACCCGTTTACCGACCCTCAGGGAAAGGGTTATCAGATAATTCAGTCGCTCTATGCAATAGGCTCGGGACGTTTCAGCGGACTTGGACTTGGACTTGGCAGACAGAAATATTCGTATCTGCCGGAGCCTCAGAATGACTTTATATTTTCAGTTATTTGCGAGGAGCTTGGATTTGTCGGAGCACTTATTGTTATTGCCTTGTTCTTGTATTTTATATTAAGAGGAATAAAGATTGCAATGTCGGCTCCGGATTTATTTGGAACGCTGCTTGCGTCAGGTATAACTTTTCTTATGGCACTTCAGGTATTTATTAATATAGGAGTTGTAAGTGCCGCAATTCCGGTTACCGGAATGCCGCTGCCGTTTTTCAGCTATGGCGGTACGTCACTTGCAATTACTATGGCGGCTATGGGAATTATGTTGAATATTTCTCGAAGCTGTAAGAAAAAGAGTCAGTAATTAGAAGTTAGGGGTTAGGAGTCAGTAAATTCCGTACTCCAAAAAAGGGATGTGAAGTTATTGAGAATTTTATTTGCCGGAGGAGGAACGGCAGGGCATATAAATCCTGCGGTTGCAATTGCAAATTACATAAAGCAGTTTGATAAAAATTTAGAGGTTTTGTTTGTCGGAACTGAGGAGGGAATGGAAAAGACTTTAGTTCCAAAGAGTGGTTTTGATATTAAATTTATAAAAATTCACGGCTTTGAGCGAAGAATAAATTTTCAGAACATAAAGAATTTATTTGAGATACTTGGCAGTATAAATGCTTCCAAAAAGATAATAAAGGAGTTTTCGCCTGATATAGTTATAGGTACAGGAGGATATGTTACCGGACCTGTGCTGTATGCGGCGGCTAAACTTAAAATTCCTACTCTTGTTCATGAATCAAACGCTTATCCGGGAGTTACCATACGTATTCTTTCAAGATATGTTGACATTGTAGCACTCGGAATGAAAGAGGCGGAGAAATATATAGGCTCCGCAAAACGAATTGAGGTAACGGGAAATCCCATCAGACCGTCAATTTTAAGCACCGACAGCTTCACTGCGAAGCGAAAGCTTGGACTTGATGAGCATCCTACGGTTCTTATATTCGGGGGAAGTCTTGGCGCAAGTTATTTCAACAAGATTGCGGTTGAGTGGATTTCAAAAATTGCAAAGGATAATAATATTCAGATTATTATGGCAAGCGGAAGAAATAATCAGTTTGAAAAAGTTATGAATACCTTTGAGGAAAACGGCATAAAGCTTAGTGATTATCCGCATATAAGGGTTTCGGAATATATTTATGATATGGATTTGGCGCTTAACGCCTGTGATTTAATAATTGCACGTTCGGGAAGCTCTGTAAGCGAAATGACGGCTCTCGGAAAGCCGGCAATACTTGTTCCGTCACCAAACGTTGCCGGAAATCATCAGGAATATAACGCACGTGCGGTTGAAAGCTCGGGCGGAGCCGTTGTTATTTTGGAGAAGGATTTAAATTCCGAAGTGCTTTTAAAAACGGTTAACGGTATTCTGTTTGATAGGAATGTTTTAAAGAATATGAGAAGCGGTGCTAAAAAAATAGGAATTTGTAATGCAACCGAGCGTATATATTCACTTGTAAAGGAGCTCACCGAGAATTAATAATATGTTTAAAATATAGCTGCTGTAGTACCTTGCCGCAGCTATTATAACTAAATCAAGTGGAACCCCCCCGCCTAAGATACGGGGGACATCTTAATTTAGTTATAATTGTAGGGGCGAACTGTGTTCGCCCGTGCGACCGCTTGCGCCTATTTTAGTTTTGCAACGGGTTCTTTATTATCATTAAGACTTAAAGTTACTTCCGATGAAACAGAAAGGTCAATACCGTTGAAATATACAACTTTACCATCACCGTCAACAGCTTTAATATCCCAAAGATGTTCGCTTTCGCCGGCATTAAAGGCAATGCCTATCTGATTTCCGGCAGGAAGCATTTTTTGGTTTGGAATAAGATTTGTCTTCCAGTTGCCTTGTCCGTTTTCCGAAATATATATCTCATATATATCTACACCTGTTGAGTTTATAAGCGTGAAATCAAGGTCGTAATTCGCCGCATTTTCAGGCTTGGCGTTTTCATTTGTTGACACAATGTCAGATACGCTTATCTCCTCGGAATTCTTCATTTTTTGAGTAGTTTCTTCAAGAGCTACAAGAAGCTTATCAACACCGATAGAAAGAGCATCAACCTCAGCCTCTTTCATTCCGCTTAGTTCGTTTGTAATTGCTGCATTGTACTGAGCTATTGCTCCTCCCCATTGTGCGTAATTTTCTTTTAGTCTTGAATCGTCACTGTTTTTAATTTTATCTGCAAGCTTTATGTATCTGTCATTTGCAAGCGAGAAATTACTCTTTACAAGATTAATTTTCTCCTGCGGAACTGATGAACCACAGCTTGAAAGCATAAATGCAGCCGCAGCAACTGCTGCTAAAGTTTTAATTTTCTTCATAACTATACACTCTCTTTTCCCTAAGTTGTTTATATGTATCAATATCATTTACATAAATTAATTTATATATAATTAAAAATATATATACAACTTAAGTATAACATATAATAATCAAAGTTGCAATGGATTTGAAAGTTTTGTAATCAAAACTTAATCAAACAGTAAATAAGTAAATAAAGTGCTATATTTTAAGCTTTAAAGTATTCAAAGTTTTCCCATATAAGCTTATCACCCTCCATAATCCCGAATGGAAGAAGAGCAAGTGCTACTAAAGTTTCATCATTTTGTTCATTTTTCAAAATTGCATAATCGCCATCAATTCTGAAAACAGTATATTCAATT
>CAMCUJ010000203.1 GCA_945878965.1 uncultured Clostridia bacterium | reverse complement strand
GCAATTACCCGTGCAAAGAGTTTGGTGGTTTTAGTTGGGAAAGAGGATATAATTCGGTATTATATAAATAATAATGATATTCAGAAACGATTTTCCGGACTTAAAGAAAAGCTTAAGATATATTGATTAAATAACTCATCAAATAAGGAATGGAGATGACAGAAAATGAAAAATAAAATATATACCTTAGTTGTAGGAATAATGCTTATAATTACCGGAATTGGGCTTTCACTTGATGTACTCAATATTTACGATTTTAGATTTTTGCTTGACGGCTGGTGGACGTTGTTTATTATAATTCCGTCAATTATCGGAATTATATTTAACGGTCCGAGATGGCTCTATGTAATTTCTCTTACGATTGGAGTGTTGCTTTTCCTTACTTCAAGAGGAATTATAGGTTATGAGCAATTAATTGCTTTAGTAATTCCTATAGCTATAATTTTCGTTGGTGTATTTCTTATAAAGTATGCTATCGGAAAGAATAATAATAGTAATAACATTCCCAATAATTATGATAACGGAAATGTAGTTGTTGTTAATGATGACAATAACAAAAATGATTAGTTGTTGTCATAGAAGGAGAGAAATTTATGATAGAGGTTGTGTTCGGTGAGTCAAGCGGCGGGGCTATAAAAATAGCTAAAAAATATAAGAATTCTTCACAGCCTGCTGCAAGTGCAATAGGATTTATAGGCAAGCAGCCAACAAAAGAGGAATATGAAGAATTTCAATTGGATATAGCGGAAATGAGAAAAGGCGAGCCAATCGGCGGAGATTCAAGTGAGGTGGTTTGTCTGCCGTTTATGTTTGATATAGGTGATATTAAAGAGCCTGTATGCAGTGACTTAAGAAAAGAAATTATATGCCGAATGTATTCTGCAGCTGACGGAGAATTTAAGGATTCGGATTTTTACTCTGTCTTTGAAGAATATAAAAATGAGCTTGGAAAGCTTAAAAATTTTGCCGAAAGCGGAGCGGAATTCAGAATCTGGTACAGTGACGCTCCGTATTCTATGTGCGGATTTTATTTCGTATGTGACTTTTTAAAAAACTATAAATGCAAGATTTCAGCAATTAAAATGCCGCTTTATGTTACGGAATATTTTAAAAATACTCACCGCATAACCTCTTGGGGTGAAGTTGACCCAAGCAAATTCTATAAGTTTTTGCCGTTTGAAAAAGAACTTTCAGATGCAGAGATAAATTATATAAGCGAAGTATGGAATAAGCTTAGAGAGGAAAACAATCCGCTTAGAGTTCTCATAAGCGGAATAGTTGTGGGAGCTGACGAGAATTTTTATGATGATATTATCAGAAAAGAAATAATTAAGCTTCAGCCTGAATTTAGCATAGGAAAGCTGATTGGAAAAATTCTTAACAAATACAGCTTTGGAATAGGAGATTTCTGGTATGCAAGCCGTATAAAAAAGATGATTGAGAACGGTGAACTTAAACTTATAAATGATAAAGAGGACTATTTTTACGGTCATATTGTTCAGACAGTAATAAAAAATTAGAAATTTATAAGGTTTGACTGTATGTTCTTTAAGAAACTTCTCTAAGTGGTTTTGGTTACTTTTGAGCATCAAAAGTAACCGATTTTTTTGTAATAAAATCTTGCGAATTTTCTCCAAATATGATACAATAAAAATATCCGAAAAAAAGTATTAAGAAAATAGTTTGATTTTCTTAAATTTACAAAGTCGATTAAATTTATTTTTGCTTTATAAACAAAGTAGAAATGAGTTATTGAATTTAAACACCCGTGCGAATTTTTTGCCGCCTGCAAAAAACGCATATGGGTATATAATATCCATTATACACCTTATCAGCCCACGATAAGGGTGGATATATAAATTTTAAATATTATTGTGGGCAGAAAGGCTATGGATATTAATATGGGCGGTTTTTTTGGTGTAGCGTCTAAGGACGACTGCGTATTTGATTTGTTTTATGGAATTGATTATCATTCACATCTTGGTACACGCCGTGCGGGAATGGCGGTTTACAATACTGCGGAAAATAGCTTTGATAAGGCAATTCACAATATTGAGAATGCACCGTTTAGAACAAAATTTGAAAAGGAATCCGCAAATATGCACGGAAACCTTGGAATAGGATGTATTTCGGATTTTGAGGCACAACCTATTTTAGTACGTTCGCATCATGGTACATTTGGAATAACAACTGTCGGAAAGATAAATAATACCGATGAAATTGTTGATGAGATAATAAAAAATCATACACACTTTTTTGAAATGCAGAACGGAACCATTAATCAGACAGAATTGGTTGCCGCAATTATTAATCAGAAGGATAACTTTATTGACGGAATAAAATATGCTCAGGAAATTATAGACGGTTCTATGAGTATGTTAATTTTAACTCCGAAAGGAATTTATGCCTCAAGAGATAAGCGTGGAAGAACTCCGATTATTATCGGTAAAAAGGAGGACGGATATTGTGCGGCTTTTGAAAGCTTTGCATATTTGAATCTCGGATATACGGATTACAAAGAGCTTGGACCTGGCGAAATTGCCGTTATGAATGCGGATGGGGTACAAACTATAGTTGACCCTAATAATAATATGAAAATTTGTACATTCTTATGGGTTTATTATGGTTATCCATCTTCCTCATATGAAGGTGTAAATGTTGAAAAAATGCGTTATAACTGTGGCAATTGCTTGGCAAGACAGGATAAGGGCAAAGATATAAAGCCGGATACTGTAGCAGGTATTCCTGATTCGGGAACAGCGCACGCTGTAGGTTATGCACACGAATCCGGAATTCCGTTTTCACGACCTTTTATCAAGTATACCCCTACATGGCCTCGTTCGTTTATGCCTACTCATCAGAGCAAGCGTAATCTTATTGCAAAAATGAAGCTTATTCCGATTCATGAGCTTATTGACGGCAAAAAGCTTCTTCTTATAGATGATTCAATTGTGCGCGGAACTCAGCTTCGTGAAACTACTGAATTTTTATACGAGAGCGGTGCAGCTGAAGTACATATCAGGACAGGCTGTCCGCCGCTATTGTTTGGCTGTAAGTATCTTAATTTCTCACGTTCAAACTCTGAAATGGAGCTTATCACACGCAGAGTAATAAACGAGCTTGAGGGCGGCGAGCCAAGCATTGAAACTCTTTATGAGTATGCAAATCCGGACAGTGAGAAGTACAAGACAATGGTTGAGAAAATAAGAGAAAAACATATGAAAACGAGAGAAAACGAGAGATAATTAAAATTTGATTAAAATTTTTGCGAAAAATCATTGACTTTTGCCGGGATAAATGATATATTGTTTAAGCACTTTGAAAGTGCCTTTAATTTTGTAAAATATTGAGATAAAATTTATCAGGAGGAAATTATGAGTACTACACTTTTAA